>JAUHZL010000262.1 GCA_030425945.1 Alphaproteobacteria bacterium
ACCCAGCGCATCAGCGTCATCAGGCTGGAGGTCGCGTGAACCTTGCACCCGGCCCGCGTCAGGGCCTGCGTGAGCACGGTGCGGATCGTGCGGTCGTCATCGGCAACGAGGACCGTTCCGTCCATATCAGGATACCTCTTCGTTCTGGCGGGGCGCCACGGGCAGCGAGACGCGGAAGACCGTGCGCCCGGGCACGCTGTCCACCGCGATCCAGCCGCCGTGTTCGGTGATGATCTTGCTGACCAGCGCGAGGCCAAGGCCGGTGCCGTTCTCGCGTCCGGAGATGAAGGGCTCGAAGATGTCGCTGGCGATGTCGGGCGGCAGGCCGGGACCGTCGTCGATGATCTCGACCTGCAGCGGCACGATGCCCCCGGTCCCGTCGCGCCGCCGCAGCCGCAGCGACAGCTCGTAGAACGTGCGGATCGTGATGGTGCCGCCCTCGCGGCAGGCCTCGGACGCGTTCTTCAGCAGGTTCAGGAACACCTGCAGCAACTGGTCGGCATCGCCCAGCGTCGGCGGCAGCGACGGATCGTAGCTTTCGCGCACGCTCATATGCGCCGCGAACCCCACGACCGCCGACTTGCGCGCGCGCTCCAGAACATCGTGAATGTTCACGGGCTTCAGCGCGGGCGGGCTGAGGTTTCCGAACTGCTCGACCTGGTCCAGCAGCTTCACGATCCGGCGACTTTCGGCGACGATAAGATCCGTCAGTTCAACGTCTTCGCCGCTGAGGTTCATGCTGAGCAACTGCGCCGCGCCGGTGATCCCGGCGAGCGGGTTCTTGATTTCATGCGCCAGCATTTCGGCCATGCCGATGGCAGATTTTGCCGCGGTCTGGTTCTGCATCGCGCGGCCCAGGCGGCCGGCGATCTCGCGCGGTTCCATCAGGATCAGGATGTCGCCATCGGTGTTGCCGAGGGGCCCGATCTGCAGGTTGCACTGCACCGGCGCGCGCTCGCCGGTGCCGACGTCGACGTCCGAGATGAAGAGCGGCGACAGGTTGGTCCGCACCCGGTTCACCGCCTCTTCCAGCGGCGCGTCGATGGCCAGCCGGTCCCAGACCGGTGCGCCGGCCAGCGCCTTGGAGGACGAGTTCATGAAGTACTCGGCCGCCGGGTTCAGCTCGGCGATCAGGTCATCCTTGTCGATGATCAGCGCCGGGATCGGCAGCGAAACCCACAGGGCGGCGGTGCGGTCGGTCATGCGGCGCAGACCTCCGGCTGGTCCGGCCCAGCATCGAGGGCGCGCCAGAGCGCCTCCAGCGCCTCGGCGGGAGTGGTCGCGGTCAGGACCCCGCGCCGGGCGGTTTTCGGCACGCCTTGCGTATCCATATACCACCCGAGGTGCTTGCGGGCGACGCGCAGCCCGAGGTCGCGGCCGTAGAACTGCAACATCTCGTCGTAATGCCCGGCGATCAGCTCGCGCAGGGCGCTGCCCTCCGGCGCCTCCGGGATCGGCGCCCCGGTCAGCGCGGCGGCGATCTGGGCCGGGCGCCACGGCTGCCCGAGCGCCCCGCGCCCGACCATCACCGAGGCACAGCCCGAGGCCGCGACGGCCTGCGCGGCGCTGTGGGCATCCGTGATGTCGCCGTTTACCAGCACCGGGATCGACACGGCGCGGCGCACCGTCCCGACGGCGGCCCAATCGGCGCGGCCGGTGTAGAACTGGCACCGGGTGCGTCCGTGCACGACGATCCGCGAGACCCCGGCCTCCTCTGCCCGGCGGGCGAGGTCGGCCGCGTTGCGCTCGGCGTCGTTCCAGCCAAGGCGCATCTTCAGCGTCACCGGCAGATCGACCGCCTCGACCACCGCCTCGATCAGCGACAGGGCGCGGTCCGGTTCGCGCATCAGGGCCGACCCGGACAGGCCGCCGGTCACCTTCTTCGCCGGACAGCCCATGTTGATGTCGATGATCCGCGCGCCCTGCCCGGCCAGATGGCGCGCCGCCTCGGCCATCCACCACGGATCGCGCCCGGCCAGTTGCACGGCGGTCAGCGGGCCGGTCGGGTCCAGCTCGGCCTTGGCCCGGATCCCGGCATGGCCCTGCACCATCTCCTGGCTCGCCACCATTTCGGACACGACAAGCCCGATCCCGAACCGCGCGACGAGGCGACGGAACGGCAGGTCGGTGATCCCTGCCATCGGGGCCAGGGCCACCGGAACAGGTAGATCGGGAAGGGACGGACGGACCGCCTTCGAAACAGACAACTGACTATTCCTTGTGCATGTGCATTTTGGGTAACTTGGAAAGACGACAGCGGCAAGACGGCCCGCCCCGGCACGGGAAGGCTTGTGCAGCGTGCCCGTTTTTTAGGCAGACTTGCCCCCCACGATGATCGCGGATTGCGCCGTTTCCGACTGCTGCGTATGCAAGGCCGGTAACACGAGGCCGCCATGACCCAGCCCATCGCCGCGCTGATCGTTGCTGCCGGCCGCGGCCTGAGGGCCGGTGGCGGCATCCCGAAACAGTGGCGGTCCCTTGCCGGAAAATCCGTTCTGTTCCGGACGGTTGATGCTTTTCGCAGCCATCCGCGCGTGGACCGGATCGTGGTCGTTCTGCACCCGGAGGAGATCGGCCGCGGCGCGGAGCTCGGGCCGGACGTGCTGTGCGTTCCCGGCGCCGCGAGTCGCGACGGCTCGGTCCGGGCGGGGCTGGAGGCGCTGGCGGCCGATCCGCCCGGGATCGTGCTGATCCACGATGGCGCCCGGCCGCTGGTCCCGGCGCGTGTGATCACGGACGTGATCACGGCCCTCGACGCCCATGACGGCGCCGCACCCGCGCTGGAGGTGATCGACGCGCTCTGGACCGGCGCGGACGGGCTGGTCACCGGCGTGCGCGACCGCAGCGGGCTCTGGCGCGCGCAGACACCGCAAGGCTTCCGGTTTGCGCCGATCCTGGCTGCCCACCGGGCGCGCGGCGACCGTCCCGCGGCCGACGATGTCGAGGTCGCGCGGGAGGCCGGCCTGTCCGTGGCGATTGTCCCGGGCGATGAGAGAAACCTGAAAATAACGCGGGCTGAAGACTTTGCCCGCGCCGCCGAAATGTTGCAGGAGGACAACGTGTCCAGCATTCCAGATATCCGGACCGGCATCGGTTACGATGTCCATCGCTTCGGCGACGGGGATCACGTGATCCTCTGCGGGGTGCGCGTGCCGCACGGGCGCGGCCTGCAGGGACACTCGGATGCCGATGTCGGCATGCACACGATCACCGACGCGATCTACGGCGCGCTGGCCCGCGGCGACATCGGGCAACACTTCCCGCCCAGCGATCCGCAATGGAAGGGCGCCGCCAGCGAGGTGTTCCTGAAACACGCCTGCGCGCTGGCCCGCGAGATGGGGTTCGTGGTGACGCATGTGGACGTGACGCTGGTCTGCGAGTATCCGAAGATCGGCCCGCATGTGCCTGCAATGCGGGCAGAAATGGCGCGCCTGATGGGGCTGGACATCGACCGCGTCAGCGTCAAGGCGACGACGTCGGAACGGCTCGGGTTCACCGGGCGCGAGGAAGGGATCGCGGCGGTCGGCACCGCGACGCTGGTGAAAGCATGATGCGCGTTCTCGCCACCGTTGCCTTCGTCGGCTACATGCGCCCGGCCTCGGGCACCTGGGGCTCGCTCGCCGCCTTTCCGCTGGCCTGGGCCCTGTTCACGCTGGGCGGTCCGGTCGCGCTGGCGGCGGGGATCGTCCTTGCCTTCGCGGTGGGCGTGCCCGCCACGCGAGCCGTGATGGAGGCGACGGGCAACAGCGACCCGTCCGAAGTGGTCCTCGACGAGGTGGTCGGCCAGTGGATCGCCCTGATGCCCGTGGCCATCGGGGCCGCGATGACCGGGGCGTCGGTCTTTGCGCTCTGGCCCGGCCTCGTGACCGCGTTCTTCGCGTTCCGCCTGTTCGACATCTGGAAGCCGGGGCCCATCGGCTGGGCCGACCGGCGGCATGACGCGATGGGCGTGATGCTGGATGACGTGATCGCGGGCGTCTTTGCCGCGCTGACCGCCGTCGCCCTCGCGGCCCTCGCGCACCTGGTGCTGATGTGACGGAGCGCGCCACCGCGCTGCAGGCTGCGCTGGTCGCGCGCGGCTGGACGGTCACGACGGCCGAAAGCTGCACCGGCGGGATGGTCGCGGCGGCGATCACGGATATCGCGGGATCCTCGCAGGTGTTCGAACAAGGCTTTGTAACCTATTCGAATACCGCGAAAATCACGATGCTTGGCGTGGCACCCGAAACCCTGGACGCGGTCGGCGCCGTGTCGGAAGAGGTCGTCCGTGAGATGGCTCAAGGGGCGCGAGGCCGGGCCGGGGCGACCTTCGCAGTCGCGATTTCGGGCATCTCGGGTCCGGGCGGGTCAGAGCACAAGCCGGAAGGTCGCGTGTGCTTTGCCCTCGCCTCCGATGCTGCCGAAATTTTCAGCGAGACTGTCGAGTTCGGCGCCCTCGGCCGGGCGGAGGTGCGGCGCGCGGCCCGCGATCATGCGCTGGACCTGCTGCTGAAGGCCGCCCAATCAGGCTGAGAACGCCCAAGACTGCGCCACCGAGGCGCAATCCCGCCCAATAATCCATCACTTTCGATCTTTGCCCAGCATCTAGGCTGATTCCCGGCGCCCTGCCCTTTTCCGCGGCGGTTTTCCCGGCTTCACCGCCCTCCGGAGAAGATTACTGGGAAGGAGGAACCCATGAACGGAGCCGATACGGCCTGGATCATCGTGGCCACCGCGCTCGTGCTGTTCATGACGCTGCCGGGCCTCGCGCTGTTCTA
>JAUHZL010000263.1 GCA_030425945.1 Alphaproteobacteria bacterium
CACGCTGGAGCGCGAGATCGCCGAGAAAACGCGGTCGCGCGACCTGCTGGCCGCGCTGCTGGGGCGCGGCAGCCTGAAGGACTGGCACGAGGAGGTCGAGCGCGTCGCGCCCGATCTGCACCGCGCCTGGCTCATGTCACAGGGCTTTTCCAGCGCCGAGGCGGGGCTGATCGCGCTGGTCTCGAAGGACATGAACGCCCACGACGCCTACATGGCCGGGTTCATGGAGGTGTTCGCCGACCTCGACTGGTGGGGCCCGGGAACCGCCGAGGCGACACGCCGGGCGCTCGCGATGGTGCCCTTCGCGCCCGGGACGATCCTCGAGATCGGCTGCGGCCCGGGCATGGCGACGATGACACTGGCCGAAGCGACCGAGGCCCGGATCACGGCGACCGATACGGCGGAGGTCGCGCTCGACAAGCTCAAGGCGCGGATCGGGGTGCGCGGGCTGACCGACCGGGTCGCGGTGCAGAACATCGACATGGCCGCGATCCCGGCCCCCTCACAGCCCTGGGACGTGATCTGGTCCGAGGGCAGCGCCTATATCCTCGGCGTGGAAAAGGCGCTTGCGGACTGGCGGGCGCTTCTGCGTCCCGGCGGTGTGCTGGTGTTCTCCGACATGGTCTGGCGGACCGACACGCCCGACGAGGCGGTCCGCGCCTTCTGGGCCACGGAATACCCCGCGATGGCGACGCCCGCGAGGCGCGCAGCACAGGCGAAGCGCGCGGGCTACCGCGTGCTGGGCCATTTCGACATGGAGCGTGCTGCGATGGAGACCTATTATCGCCCCCTCGCCGCGCGGCTCGGCGCCCTGGAGCCGGTGCTCGCGGGGACCCGTGTCCTCGACGACCTGCGCCGCGAGATCGCCGTCAACGAGGCCGGGCGCGGACAGGTCAGCTACGAGATGTTCGTGCTGGAGCGGGTCTGACCCCGCCCGGCACCAGTGAGGATCGAGTCATGGACTATTCAACGAGTTACACCCCCCACGCCGACGCCATCGCGGCGCTCTTCACCGCAACCTTCACCGCCTCCGAAGGGCCCGACGAAGGCGCGCTGATCGGCGCCCTCGCGCGCCGGCTGATCGCGGAGACGCCCGCCGAGGATCTGCGGGTCGTCACCGCATGGGAGGACGGCGCGCTCCTCGGCGGGATCTTTTTCACACGCCTCATCTACGCGGGCGATCCGCGCACGGTCTTCATGATGGCCCCGGTGGCGGTGGCGACGGCGCATCAGGGCAAGGGGATAGGGCAGCGGCTGATCGCCCACGGTCTCGACGCGCTCCGGCAAGAGGGCGTGGACATCGCCGTGACTTATGGCGATCCCGCCTTCTACGGCCGCGTGGGGTTCAAGTCCGTCTCGGAGGCCGACATGCCCGCGCCGCAGCCGCTGAACCAGCCGCAGGGCTGGATCGCTCAGTCCCTGACCGAGGCGCCGCTGACGCCGCTCAGCGGCCCCGCTCGCTGCGTCGCCGCCTTCGACAACCCCGCGCTCTGGTAGGCCCATGGTCCGCGACTACTCCGCCTTCCTGCCGGGTGTCACACCCGCGCGCCACGAGCCCACCCCGCTCGAACGCCTCGGCTGGGGCCCGGCCTTCGCGGTCCAGATCGACGCCGAAGCCCTGACCGCGACGCCCCCGGTCCGCGTCGTCGCCGTGCATCGCAGCGGCTTGCAGGTGGCGGGCGACGGCATCGAAGACACGATCCCGCCGGGGCCCGAGGCGACCGTGGGCGACTGGCTGCTCTACGATCGCGCGCGCCCCCGGTCGAGCCGCGTGCTGGAGCGCAAGAGTCTCATTAAGCGCCGCGCACCGGGCACGGGCCGCGAGGTGCAGCTGATCGCGGCGAACATCGACACTGTCTTCGTCGTCACCTCCTGCAACGCGGATTTCAATGTGGCGCGGCTGGAGCGCTACGTCGCGCTCGCTTTCGAGGCCGGGCTCGATCCCGTGATCGTCCTGACCAAGGCCGATCTCGCTGACGACACCGAGCCTTATGTCGAAGAGGCGCGGAAGGTATCGGACCGGGTGCCGGTGGTGGCGCTGGACGCCCGCGGCGACGAGCCGGCGGAGGCGCTGGCCGACTGGTGCAAGCCGGGACGGACCGTTGCGTTCCTCGGCTCCTCCGGCGTCGGCAAGTCGACCCTCACCAACGCGCTCCTCGGCGCGCAGGCCATCGCCACCCAGGGCATCCGCGAGGACGACGCGAGGGGCCGCCACACCACGACCCGGCGCGAGCTGCACGCGACCCCCGGCGGCTGCCTCATCCTCGACACGCCGGGCATGCGCGAATTGCAGCTGACCGACGCCGCGGCTGGCATCGCCGACGTGTTCGAGGATATCGAGGCGCTGGCCGCAAGCTGCCGCTTCACCGACTGCCAGCATAAGAGCGAGCCCGGCTGCGCCGTCCTCGCCGCCATCGAAGACGGTAGCCTCGACCCCGCGCGGCTCGCCCGCTGGCGCAAGCTTCAGGCCGAGGACGCCTTCAACTCCGCCAGCCAGGCCGAGCGCCGCGAAAAGGACCGCGCCTTCGGCAAGCTCGTCCGCAGCGCGGTGAAGGAGAAGTCCCGGCCCAAGGAGTGACCGCCGCCGGATCGGGCGACGACTGCCCCTACAGCACCCGGCGCACGGCTTCGCAGCGTTCCGGGTGCAGGATCCAGTTCCCCGGATCCTCCTCGGTCGCCTTCGGCCCGCGAACGGCAAGCAGGGCAATGCCGTCTGCCGTGCCGGGGGCGGGGTTGCCCGGAGCCGCGTCGGCGGCGGGCTTGACCGAGAGGTATTCCGCGATCAGGTGACCGGTCGCGAGGAAGGAGCGGTTGGCGGACACTTCGGACTTGTAGCCGGCCGCGCGGGCGAGGCGGGCTTCGGTCAGGCCGGTTTCACCCGCCAGGGCCAGCGCCGTCAGCATCGCCCGTTGCGGTCCGGAGAGCGTGACCTGTCGCACCGCCTCGACGTATTCGTCGACGCCCGGGACGGCGAGACCGGTTTCGGCATCCTTGCGGCGGTCCCCGGTCCTGCGGTCCTCGCGGGCATCGATGACCTCGTGCAGCGCGGCGATGGCGGCTTCCTCGGTAGCCCCGGTCGCCTCGGCGATCAGGTCGCGGGCCTTGGTCGGCGGTTTCGGGAAGGCCCGGACCCCGAAGGTCCCCGCGAGCCAGCCCGACTTGATCTGGTAGCGGCTATGCTCGCCCAGCAGGACCGCGCGGGCCTCCTGCGCCGACTTGGCGGGTTTCTTCTCTTTCGCCTTCGCACGGAAAGGGTCACGAACGCCTTTCCCGGCTCTGCTTGAGTTGACGATGGACATGCCGGGGCTCCGTTGAACACGTTGACTTGAAAGCGCCCTGACAGGGTCACGCGGTCGCGGTCAGGACGTCTGCGGATTGCGGTGCCGGAGCGAGGCGTTCAGCGCGAACGCGACGGCGAGCCATGCAGGTTAGAGGGCCATCAGCGCGCCGGCGATCCGGTCGGCCTGCCAGACTGCGACGGTGGTGACCAAGACGCTGGCAAACAGCGCCGCCATGATCAGAAGCGCGGCCCGGAGGTTGCGCAGGCCGAAGAAGACGCCCGACCACAGGGTGTTGAAGGCGACCAGAGGGCTAGCAGCAGTGCCGCGCCGGGGGCCAGAGCCAGCGCGACCGCGCCATCGCCGCATTCCGCGACGGGTCGGCCCGGGTGCTGGTGGCAACCGATGTCGCCGCCCGCGGGATCGACATTCCCGGCGTCGGCCATGTCTACAACTACGACCTGCCGAACGTGCCGGAAAACTACGTGCACCGGATCGGACGGACGGCCCGCGCCGGCCAGAGCGGCCGGGCGATCGCGTTCTGCGCCGCCGACGAGGTCACGGAACTCAAGGCCATCGAACGGGTGCTCGGCTCCAAGGTCGAGGTCGCCGGGGGCAGCCCCTGGGCGGCGATGACCGTGGCGGCCGCGCCGAAACCTGCCGCCCGCGGACGGTGGCGGCCCGCCACGCAGCGTAAGCGCCTTGCGGCGTGAGGCACGCTTTCGCCCTGCACGCGGCCAGCGGGAGACCGGCAGCCCGCCGGACCCCGGACCATCCACCGCAGCGATGCGGCGCTTTCTCCGCAGGAGGACACGCCAATGAACAGTCCTGAATGGCTCAAGCCCGGTCTCAGGGGCGCCGTCGCCGGGGCCGCGGTTATCGGCATCGTCGGGTTCACCTGGGGCGGCTGTTTGAAGCCACGCCGCCGGGCTGGGCCCGCGTGCAGGCGATCTGCGATGACGTGCATGCGACCGTGTCCTTCGACGACTTGCAGGCCAGCGCGACGCGGACCGCCTTCAGACACTGGCCGGACGCCACGGCATCTGCCGGGATTTCGCGTATCCCGCCATCGCCTTCTGCCGCTGCATGAACATCCCTACCCGCTACTGAACCGGCTATCTCAGCGACATCGGCCAGCCCGAACCCAATCCGTCTGGCGACTTCGCGGCGTGGATGGAGGTCTGGCTCGGATGCTGTCCCATGAAGTGGTGTAGCTGGCGCTGATCGTCACCGTGATGTTCGGCGCGGGCCTGCTTGATCAGGATGCCACTGCGGGCAGGCTGATGACGGCATTATCGCCCATCGGCGCGATGGTTTCCAGCGTCATGTATCTGGCGTGCTGGACGGCCCGCTCGTCGTTCTGTTCGAGGAGCAAGGCCCCAACGAGGCGGACGATGGCCTCATCGTTTGGGAGTGAGGGCATGACTGCCACTGGTCCGAAGGAATGCCCGAACGCCGACGACAT
>JAUHZL010000264.1 GCA_030425945.1 Alphaproteobacteria bacterium
GCGGCGCGGACATACGATGACCTCTGGCGCGTCGCCGGACATGTCTGCGACCTCTTCACCGAGGAAGAGTGCTACAACTTCTTCAAGGCCGCAGCCTATGAAACCGATTAAACGCAATCCGCTCTAGGCGCCAAAGGCCCATTCGAGAGATCAGGCCCCCGCGACACCTGTCCGGGGGCCTTTTTCGTGCCTGCGGCCCGATGTTACCGCTGACACTCTGAAATTTAGGTCAATGTCACTTATGCAATTGCTGCAAGGCGGCATTGAGCGAACGGTGGATTGTGCAAGTGCAGCATGAGGTCCATGTTCCCTCTCGAAGGCGCAGAACAAGGCGCCGATCCATCGGCGCCGAGCGCCGGGAGAAAGGAACATCGACATGGCTCTTGCAACCCAGACCCGCACCCTTGGCCTCGACCTTGGCCGCAGCTTTGCTTCCCTGCGCGCGCAGCTTGCCGACCGGCTCGAGAAGCGCCGCGTCTACAACCGCACCTACAACGAGCTGGCTTCGCTGTCGGACCGCGATCTCGCCGATCTCGGCCTGACCCGCTCGGCCATCAAGGGGCTTGCATACCGCACGGCCTACGGCGCCTGACGCGCCCGACCCGGACGCGGACGTCCCAGCGGCGCCTTCGGGCGCCGTTTGCGTGTCTTGCCGCCCGCACGGAGGTGGCATAGCCAAGGGCAGATCCAGATCCGAGGCCCCGTGATGACGACAACCCCTGCCCCGCTTGCCATTCACCGGGCCGACCCGCAGGACCCGCGGATCGGAGAGCTGATCGCCCGGCACGTCGCCCTGATGCACAGCCTGTCGCCGCCCGAGTCGGTGCATGCGCAGGACGCCGCCGCGCTGGTCGCGTCGGGGGCTGTCCTGCTGGCCGCCGCCGAGGGGGAGCACGTGCTCGGGATCGGGGCGGTCAAGATGATCGCGCCCGAGCACGCGGAGCTGAAGTCGATGCACACGGTCGCCGAGGCGCGGGGGCGCGGCGTGGCCCGCGCCCTGTTGCTGGCCCTGCTGGACGAAGCGCGCCGTCTGGGCGCGCTGCGCGTCAGCCTGGAAACCGGCGCCGAGCCCGAGTTCGAACCGGCGCGGGCGCTCTACCTGCGCAACGGTTTCGCGCTCTGCGGCCCCTTCGGCTCCTACGGTCCCGATCCGCTGAGCGTGTTCATGACCCGGGCGCTCTGACATCGCTCGGGGCTTGCCCGGGGCCGCGAAACCCCGCAAAAGCGGGGTCAGCGGTCCCATAGCTCAACTGGATAGAGCAGCCGACTTCTAATCGGCAGGTTCGGGGTTCGAGTCCTCGTGGGATCGCCAGTCTCTCGCCCCGACCCTGGCCTCAGGCCTCGGCGACGAACCGGTACCCGTCGCTGCTGCGCTCGGCGCGGCCGATGCCGCCCTCGGGCAGGTGGAAGCCCACGAGGCGCATGTCGTCCGCCGTCAGACGGTCGAACAGCCGCAGGCGCGTGGCGGCCGCCTGCGCCATGTCCTGATCGGAACCGACCGTGACGCCGGGATGCGCGAAGGAGATGTGGTGGTTGCCGATGGCGTCGCCGAGGATCAGCGCGCTGTCCCCGCCCGAACTCAGCGCGAAGGACATGTGGCCCGGCGTGTGACCCGGCGTGTGCACGGCCGTGATGCCCGGCAGGACCTCGGCGCCGTCCTCGAAGAAGGTCATCCGGTCCGCGATCGTCTCCAGCCGCCGGGCGGCGCCGACCGCGAAGGCCTGCCGCTCGGCACCGATGCCATCCACGGTGGCGGGGTCGGTCCAGTATTCGAACTCCAACTGGCCCATCAGGTGCTCGGCCTCGGCAAAGACCGGCTCGTCGAAATCGTCGAGGCATCCCCACAGGTGATCCGGGTGCCCGTGGGTGAACACGACATGCGTGACGTCCTCGGGCGCGACCCCGGCCGCGTCGAGCGCATCGAGCAGGCTGCCCGCGCTCGGCTGGAAGGCCGGGCCGGACCCGGCGTCGAACAGGATGACCCGTCCCTCTCCGCGCAGAAGCGTGACGTTGCACGGCGGCGTCAGGGTGTCGCCCTCCAGCCCGTAAGCCGCGCGCACCGGCCCGGCGACATCGGCGGGGACCGGCGCGAAGATGAAGTCGCCCGGCAGCATCAGGCTGCCGTCGCTGACCGTTTGCAGGGTCAGACCGCCGATCTGCGTCTCCGCCACGGACCAGCGGGGCGCAGCCAGCGCAGCGGCCCCGGCTGCGATGAACGTTCGGCGTGAAATCGTCATGTCGATCCTCCCTGATCCCTGACTTCCTGTGGTGGTGTGGCGTGTCGGCGCGGTCCCCTCCCCGGGACGCGGCCTCAGAGCGTCATGTGGCGGGCCCGCGCGCCGCGTTCGATCGCCGCCGCGGCCAGCCGGTCCACGCCCAGTTCGTAGCGGATCTCGGCCAGCAGGCGCAGTTCGACCTGCTCCAGCGTCCCGTCGGCGGCCGCGACGTCGCAGGCCAGCGCGTAGGCGGTCTCGGACAGCTTTTCCGGCAGGGTTTCGCGGATCAGCCCGAAGAGGGCGTCGAGGCCGTCTTCCTCTTCCATCAGGTCGAAGACCATCCGCGAGACCCGCGCGATGCGGTCGGCATCGTAGTCGCCGAACACCGGCAGGTGATTGACGATCTTCTGGATCGCCACCAGCTCGGAAGTGCGGATCATCTCGTCCGAGGCCGACACCGCGACCATCAGCGCGACCAGCCCGTCCTGGGGCGAAAGTGGGAAGCTCGTGTCGTCGCTCATGGGCCTGCCTTTCCTGAGTTTGAGCCGGAATTTATTGACGCGGTCGCGCCCCGGCAATAGCAAGCGCCCGATATGCCGCGCCGCGGCTGACGCCCCACCCGAGAAGGAAGCACCGACATGTCCGATCTGCGTGACGCCGCGATGTCGTCGAAGGCCTGGCCGTTCGAGGAAGCGCGCAAGGTGCTGAAGCGGTACGAGGCCGCCCCTCCCGCGAAAGGCTACGTGCTGTTCGAGACCGGGTACGGCCCGTCCGGCCTGCCGCATATCGGCACCTTCGGCGAGGTGCTGCGCACCACGATGATCCGCCGCGCCTTCGAGACGATCTCGGACATCCCGACCCGTCTGATATGCTTCTCGGACGACATGGACGGGATGCGCAAGGTGCCGGGCAACGTGCCCAACCGCGACATGCTGGCCGAGCACCTGCAGAAGCCGCTGACCAGCGTGCCCGATCCCTTCGGCACGCACGAGAGCTTCGGCCACCACAACAACGCGATGCTGCGCCGGTTCCTCGACACCTTCGGCTTCGAGTACGAGTTCTACTCGGCGACCGAGTACTACAAGTCCGGCCAGTTCGACGAGGTCCTGAAGCGGGCCGCCGAACGCTATGACGCCATCATGAAGGTGATGCTGAAGTCGCTGCGCGAGGAGCGCCAGCAGACCTACTCGATCTTCCTGCCGATCCACCCCGAAACCGGGCGCGTGCTCTACGTGCCGATGAAGGAGGTGAACGCGGCCGATCACACGATCACCTTCGACGACGAGACCGGGCGCGAGTGGACGCTGCCGGTGACGGGCGGCAACGTGAAGCTGCAGTGGAAGCCGGACTTCGGCGCCCGCTGGGCCGCGCTTGGCGTCGACTTCGAGATGTATGGCAAGGACCACTCGACCAACACGCCGATTTACGACGCGATCTGCGCGATCCTCGGCCAGCCCGCCCCCGAGCATTTCACCTACGAGCTGTTCCTCGACGAGAACGGGCAGAAGATCTCCAAGTCCTCGGGCAACGGCATCTCGATCGACGAATGGCTGACCTATGCCTCGACGGAGTCGCTGAGCTACTTCATGTTCCAGAAGCCGAAGACCGCGAAGCGGCTCTACTTCGACGTGATCCCGAAGGCGGTGGACGAGTACCACCAGCAGCTCGCCGCCTATCCCGGGCAGTCGCCGGAGCAGCGGATCGCGAACCCGGTGCACCACATCCACAACGGCGCCGTGCCGCAGAGCACGATGGTCGTGCCCTTCGCGATGCTCCTGAACCTCGCGTCGGTGTCGGGCGCCGAGGAGAAGGACAAGCTCTGGGGGTTCATCCGCCGCTATGCGCCCGAGGCCAGCCCGGAGAGCAACCCGGACCTCGACCAGGCCGCAGGCTTCGCGATCCGTTACTACAACGACTTCGTCAAGCCGACCCGGGAGTTCCGCCTGCCGACCGAGCAGGAACGGGCGGCGATGGCCGAGCTGGCCGCCTGCCTCGGGGATGCGGAAAAGGCGCTCGACGTCCTCGCGCGCAAGACCGCGCTGGCGGGCAGCGACGATCCGCTGCCGGCCGTCGACTGGCATGACGACGAATTCCTGCAATCCATCGTCTTTGCCGTCGGCAAGGTGCACGGGTTCGAGCCGCTCCGGGCGTGGTTCTCGGCGCTCTACCAGGTGCTTCTGGGGGCCGATCAGGGCCCGCGTTTCGGCGGGTTCATCGCGCTCTACGGCATCGACGAGACGGTGGCGCTGATCCGCGACGCGCTCGAGGGCAAGCTGGCAAGCTGAGTGTCCGGGCCATGCGACCCCGGTCTTCGGCAGCCCTGACCCGCCTTCTGGTCTCGGTGCTGATCATCGCGGGCGCGTGGTCGGCCTCGAGCGTGGGCTACTTCGAGCTGCTCGACGTCTTCGGCGCCGAGATCGGCTACCGGGACGCCCCCTGGGCCTACGCGGTCTATTATGCCGGATGGGTCGGGTTGGTGCTGCTGGTCTTCCGGCGCAGCTTCCGCCGCTGGGC
>JAUHZL010000265.1 GCA_030425945.1 Alphaproteobacteria bacterium
CGGCCTCGACGCCGCTCAGGCGGCTCAAACAGCGCGAAAATCACTGGAAAGGGTGCCTGTCTGGCCCCATAGTGCCCTCAAGCGGCAATATCGGCGCAGCCGAAGCCGTTGTTCAGACCCTCCTTAACCAATAATGAGGCTGGACGCTGGGTAGCATTACCATCGAAAAGGGTGATGTTGACGCCAACCCTGCTTGGCGCGGGCGATTCTGAAACGGACGAACACTGACATGAACCAGATGCTGCGCAGGCTAACCGACATGGATCGCTCGGGTAAGATCATGTTGGTGCTCGTCGCGGACGCAGTTCTTATTGTCGTCGCAGGCTGGCTCGCGCTCTACCTGAGGATGGGCGATCTTTGGGACGAACTCTACATCGCGGGTCTTGGTCGTCTGGTCATGTTCTGGCTGATCGCGGGTGGGCTGCTGTCTTTCATGATGGAACTGCCTTGGATCGCGATCCGCAGCATCGGGCCGCGGAGTCTCGTCAAGATCTTGCTGCTGAGCACGATCCTTTCCGTCTTCGGCTTCATCCTGAACCTGACGTTCGATGATCCGACGCCGCGGTCAGTTCCGTTTATCTTTGGATTGCTTCTGCTCGTTCTGATGGCCGGTCTGCGGATGGCGGTGGGATGGCTCTTCACCCAGTCCGAGGAACTCAGCCGTCCGCGGGACCGCGTGCTGATCTATGGCGCCGGGGCGGCGGGGCAGCAGCTTGCACGGGCCCTGGACCGGTCGGACGATACCCTTGCCGTGGCCTTCGTCGACGACGACCCCAAAAAGCAGAACATGCGCTACGGCGCGCTCAAGGTGCACGCGCCCGAGCGGATCGAGGCGTTGCTGCGCCGTCACGAGGTGAACAAGATCGTTCTGGCGATCCCGTCCTTGCCGCGCGAGCGTCGGCGCGAAATCCTCCGGCACCTGCAGGGTTACAATCGCAAGCTCCTGACCCTGCCGCATTTCGAGAACTTCATCGGCAGCGGATCCCTGTCGGCGCAGCTGCGCGCGGTCACCGCCGAGGACCTGCTCGGGCGCAGCACCCGCAAGATCGACCTTCCCGAGATCAAGGCCGCCTATGCCGGGCAGGTGGTGATGGTGACGGGGGCGGGCGGCTCGATCGGGTCAGAGCTCTGTCGGCAGATCGTCAAGGCCGGGGCGCGGGTGCTGGTCCTCTTCGACATCAGCGAGGTGGCCCTCTACCAGATCCACCGGGAACTCGAAGGTCTGCAGTCCGCGGCGCGCCTGGTCCCTGTGCTGGGGTCCGTGGCCGACGCGGCCCATGTGAAGCAGGTCATCCTGACCCACGAGGTGGGCATCATCCTGCACGCGGCCGCCTACAAGCACGTGCCGCTGATCGAATCGAACGAGGTCGCCGGGGCGGCGAACAACGCCCTGGGGACCCGCACGCTCGCCCTCGCCGCCGAGGCGGCCGGCGTCCGCCAGTTCATCCTCGTCTCGACCGACAAGGCGGTCCGGCCGACCAACGTGATGGGGGCCTCCAAGCGCTTCTCGGAGCTTGTGATCCAGGACCTCCAGACGCGGAGCCGCGGAACCACCTTCGCGATGGTGCGTTTCGGGAACGTGCTCGACTCCTCCGGATCGGTGATCCCGCTTTTCCGTGAGCAAATCGCACGCGGCGGCCCCGTGACCGTCACACATCCCGAGGTGACACGATTCTTCATGACCATCGCCGAGGCCGTGCAACTGGTGCTGCTGGCCGGGACCTTTGCGAAGGGCGGGGATGTCTTCGTGCTCGACATGGGCGAGCCGGTGAAGATCGTCGATCTGGCCCGTAACCTGATTGCCCTGAGCGGACTTCAGGAGCGCCAGCCGGGGGCCACCGAAGGCGACATCGAGATCCGGTTCACCGGATTGCGGCCGGGCGAGAAGCTGTACGAGGAGCTGCTTCTCGGCTCGAACCTGGCCGGAACCCCGCATCCGAAGATCATGTGCGCCCACGAGGCGCATCTGTCCGAGTTCGAAACCGCCTCGGCGGTGAAGCGCCTCGAACAGGCTGTCCGCGCCGGCAACGCCCGCGCCGTGCGCGAAGTCTTTCTGGAAGTCGTGGACGGATTCTGCCAAGACCTGCCCGAACCGGCGCTGGATGCCGGGCGCGAAGGAGCGGACGCCTGAACGGCGGGCATTGGGGGCAGCATGGACAAGGTCGTGGTCATCACCGGGGGCAACCGGGGCATCGGGCGGGCGCTGACAGAGTGCTTCCTGCGCGACGGCTATTCGGTGGTCGTGGGATCGCGCAATCCGAACGGGGTCGAGGACCTGGCCCCCGGACGCGTGCGCTTCGTGCCGATCGACGTCCGCACCGAGGCCGACCACGTCCGCCTGACCGAGGTCGCCGCCGGGATGGGCACGCTGGTCGCCTATGTGAACAACGCGGGCTATTCCGCTTGGTCGCCCATCGGCGAGATCACGGATGCCTTCTTCGACGACATGATGGCCACCAACCTGAAGGGCGCCTTCTGGGGGTGCAAGGCGGCCGCTGCCGCGCTGGGCCAGGGCGGCTCGATCATCAACATCTCGTCGATGGCGGCCAAGCGCGGCTCGGCCAACAACTCGGTCTACTGCGCCACCAAGTTCGGGATGAACGGGCTGACCCAGAGCCTCGCCAAGGAACTCGGCCCGCAGGGCATCCGCGTCAACGCGATCTGCCCCGTGCTGGTGCGCACCGACGGTCTTATCGAGGCCCTGTCGCGCGAGGACAGCCCGGCCAAGGGCGATCCCGAGACCTTCCTCGAAAACTTCCGCAAGGCGAATGCCGCGCTGGACCACCTGCCCACCGGCGAGGAGGTCGGCAACTACGCGGTCTGGCTGGCCTCGGACCGGGCCAGCGCCATGACCGGACAGTGCGTCAACGTCGATTGTGGCGTGTTCCCCCAGTAAAGGCGGCCCATCTTGTCCCGAACCGTCGGCATCATCCCATGCCACCTCGCCTCCGTCCGGTTTCCCCGGAAGATCCTGTTTCCCTTCGCCGGGTTGCCGATGGTCGAGCATGTCCGCCGCCGCGCCCTGATGGCCGACGGGCTGGACGACGTGATCGTCGCGACCTGCGATGACGAGATCGAGGCCGAGATCGCCCGCCATGGCGGTCACGTCGTGCGTACCGCGAACACCCACACCAACGGCACCAGCCGGATCGCCGAGGCGGTGAAGGGGATCGACTGCGACAACGTCATCCTGTTGCAGGGCGACGAGCCGCTTCTGCTGCCCGCGCATGTCGAGGCGTTGCTGGCGGGCATGGCCGCGAAGCCCGACGGCGACCTGTGGAACGTGACGGGACCGATCGAGGCGGCCGAGGAACTCGACCGGCATTCCTTCGTGAAATGCGCCGTCGCGCCCGATGACCGTATCCTCTACTGCTTCCGTCGGTCGCCCTCGCATGCGCCGTTCGACGTACAGCAGGGCTATGTCCGCAAGATCCTCGGCCTGTTCGCTTTCCGCCGCGACGTGCTGCTGGAGGTTGCCGGGGCCGCCCAGACCCCGATCGAGCGGGCCGAGTCGATCGAGCAGATGCGCCTGATCGAGCACGGGCGCCGCCTCTACTCGGTGCCGGTGGGCGAGTCGCTGCCCTCCGTCAACGAGCCGCACGAGGCGGACATCGTCCTCGAACGGATCGAGACCGACCCGGTTCAGGCGGGCCTTCTGGCCCGTGTGCTGGCCGGCGGGCTCTGAGCCGATGAGCCACGAGCCGCCGTTCGTCACGCCCTGTCCCGAGCTGGCGCGGGTGAAGCTCCTGTGCTGTGACATCGACGGCGTGCTGACGGACGGCGGCCTCTACTATGCCGACGACGGAACGCGGTTTGCCCGGTTTCACGTGCTGGACGGGATGGGTCTGAAGCGGGTGCAGGCGGCGGGCGTGAAGCTGGCTTTCATCAGCCAGAGCCGCACACGCTACATCGAAACCCGCGCGCGCGACCTGGGCGTCGATTTCTGCCACACGGGGATCGACGACAAGTCCGTCACGCTGGGGGTGATCCTGAACGACCTCGGCCTGGGCTTCGCGGATGCCGCGCATATCGCGGACGACGTCAACGACCTGAGCCTGCTGCGCGCGGTGGGCATGCCTGTCACGGTGCCCGATGGCCGTCCCGAGGTGAAGGAGGTCTGCCGCTTCCAGACGCGTGCGCGCGGCGGGAACGGTGCCGTGCGGGAGCTGTGCGAGGCAATCCTGGCATCGCAGTCCGCCGCGGGGTGACGAAGGGGCAGGGCCGCACAGCGACCCCGCCGCCCGATCAGATCGTCATTGCCGAGAAGCCGCCGTCGACGGCGATTTCCGCCCCGGTCACGAAGCCCGACGCATCCGACGCCAGCCAGATCAGGGCACCGGTCAACTCCTCCGGCTCGCCATAGCGCTTCATCGCCGTGTGTCCGAGGATCGCGGCCTCGCGTTCCGGGGTGATGAAGTTCTTGCGGTTCCACTCGGTCGGGAAAAAGCCGGGACGGATCGCGTTCACGCGCACGCCGGTGGTGCCCCATTCGCGGCCGAGGTTCTGGGTCAGGTTCTTGATCCCGGCCTTGGCCGCAGAATAGGCGAAGGCCTTCGAAAGGGGCGGGCCGGCACTGGCCGAGCTGATGTTGATGATGCTGCCCTTGCCGTGCTCGAGCATGTGCGCGCCGAACACCTGGCAGCCGAGGAAGGTCGCGTTGATCTGGCTGTCGAGCACCCGCTTC
>JAUHZL010000266.1 GCA_030425945.1 Alphaproteobacteria bacterium
GGCATCGCGATCCTGACCGGCCTCGGGCGCGACATCATCGGGGTGGTGTCGCTGCTGGGCGTGGCGATCTGGGTCGATCCGGTCTGGACGCTGGTCGCGCTGATCGGGGTGCCGCTGCTGGTCGCGCCCTCGGCGCTGGCGCAGCGCTTCACCCGCGAGCGCGCCCGCGACGCGCGCGAGGTGGCGGGCGCCATGTCCACGCGGCTGGACGAGATCTTCCACGGCCTGACGCAGGTCAAGCTGAACCGGCTGGAGGCGCACCAGTCGGCGCGCTACCGGCGGCTGCTGGACCGCCGGATCGGGGTCGAGACACAAGCCGCGCTGGGCAAGGCGCTGATCCCCGGCCTGATCGACGTGATGACCGGGATCGGCTTTCTCGGCGTGCTCTACTTCGGCGGGCGCGAGATCATCGCGGGCGAGAAGACCGTGGGCGAGTTCATGTCCTTCTTCACCGCGATGGCGCTGATGTTCGAGCCGCTGCGCCGTCTCGGCACGGTCAACGGCCACTGGCAGGCGGTCGCGGCGGCGCTGGAGCGGCTCTATGCCCTGCTGGACGCGCCGGTGCGGATCGTCTCGCCCGCCGCCCCTGCCCCGCTGCCCGAGAGCACGCGGATCGTGTTCGAGGACGTCCACCTGAGCTACGGCGAGACGCCGGTGCTGCGCGGCCTCAGCTTCGTGGCGGAGCCCGGGCAGACCACGGCGCTGGTGGGCGCGTCGGGCGCGGGCAAGAGCACCGTCTTCAACGCGCTGACGCGGCTGGTGGACCCGACCTCGGGCCGGATCACGCTGGGCGGCGTGCCGGTGGGCGCGCTGGCGCTCGGGGAGTTGCGCGGGCGGATGAGCGTGGTGACGCAGGACGCGCTGCTGTTCGACGAGACGCTGCGCGAGAACATCCTGCTCGACGCCGAGGGGGTCAGCGAGGCGCGGCTGGCGCAGGCGCTGGACGCCGCGCACCTGTCGGGCTGGCTGGCGGGCACCGAGGGCGGGCTGGAGTTGCGGGCGGGACCGCGCGGCTCGGCCCTGTCGGGGGGGCAGCGGCAGCGCATCGCCATCGCGCGGGCGATCCTGCGCGACGCGCCGATCCTGCTGCTCGACGAGGCGACAAGCGCGCTCGACGCCGAGAGCGAGGCCGCGGTGCAGGCCGCGCTGGAGGAGCTGGCGGAGGGCCGCACGACGCTGGTGATCGCGCACCGGCTGGCCACCATTCGCGCCGCCGACCGGATCGTGGTGATGGACCGCGGCACGGTCGTCGAGCAGGGCACCCATGCCGACCTGATCGCGGCGGGCGGGGCCTATGCCCGGCTGCACGCGCTGCAGTTCCGCGACGAGGGCTGAGCGGCGTCAGCGCCGGGCTTCGGCGGGGCGCGGCGCGGCCAGCAGGCGGGCGGTGTGGCGCAGGTTGCGCGCGCCCTGCCGGACCCAGCCGCGCGCACGGTAGCGGGCGACGGGCAGGATCACCTCGGCCTCGGCCTGGGCGTGGCGGCCCGACAGGGCGCGGGTCAGCGCGAGATCGTCCAGCGACAGGTCTGCGGTTCCCAAGAGAGCCCGGCGCACCAGCAG
This sequence comes from Alphaproteobacteria bacterium, assembly GCA_030425945.1. Taxonomy (GTDB): domain Bacteria; phylum Pseudomonadota; class Alphaproteobacteria; order Rhodobacterales; family Rhodobacteraceae; genus Dinoroseobacter. Next base: position 1,561 of record JAUHZL010000266.1, read on the forward strand.
TCCCTGGTCCGGGAAGGGCAGGCCCAGCGTGCGGCCGCGCCAGTTGGCGAAGCGGGCGATCAGCGCCGGACCGCGGGCGTCGGTGTCGAAGCGCAGCCGGAAGTGATGCGCGGACTGCGGGCGGGCGAGCGCGGCCTTGACGGCCCCGGTCCACCCCGGGGCAAGCCGTGCCTCGGGTTCGAGGAACAGGAGCCACGGCGCGCGGGCGGCGGCCACGGCGGCGGCGACCCGCTCGGGGCGCGAGGCCGGACCCGGCAGCCAGACGGCGCCGGCCGCCTCGGCGATGTCGAAGGTGTCATCGGTCGAGCCGCCGTCCGCCACGATCAGTTCGCGCACCAGCCCCTCCCACACGCCCTCCAGCAGCGAATCGAGCGCGGCGGGCAGATGCCGGGCGGCATCGCGGGTCGGCAGGATCAGGCTGAGGGGCGCGGACATCGGCGGGGTGTTCCTGTCATTTCCGCCCCCCTATATGGAAAGCAGACACCCGAGGGGAGAAAAAATGCAGGCCGATCCCTGTTCCGACCGCCGTGTTCTGGCCGTCTCCGGCCCGGATCGCGTGCATTTCCTGCAAGGACTGGTGACCAACGACGTCCGGCGGCTGTCCGACGGGCCGGTCTACGCAGCGCTGCTGACGGCGCAGGGCAAGTACCTGTCCGACTTCCTGCTGGTGCCGGACGGCGAGCGGGTTCTGGTGGACGTGGCCGAGGCGCAGGCCGACGACCTGATGCGGCGGCTGACGCTCTACAAGCTGCGCGCCAAGGTCACGGTGGAGGCGACGGCGCTGAAGGTCTGGCGCGGTCTCGGGGCGCCGCCCGACGGCGCGGTGGCCGATCCGCGCGACGCGGGGCTGGGCTGGCGGTGCTATGCCGAGACGCTGGACGCCACACCGGCCGGGGTGGACTGGGACGCGCTGCGCGTGCGCCTCGGGGTGCCGGAAGCCGGGCGCGAACTGATCCCGGACGACAGCTATATCCTGGAGATGGGGTTCGAGCGGCTGCACGGCGTCGACTTCCGCAAGGGATGCTACGTCGGGCAGGAGGTCACGGCGCGGATGCATCACAAGACCGAGTTGCGCAAGGGGCTGCGCCGGGTGCGCCTGTCGGGCGAGGCCGCGCCGGGGACCGAGATCCTGTCGGGCGACAAGCCGGCGGGGTGGCTGGGCACTGTCGCGGGGGATGCCGCGCTGGCCTACCTGCGCTTCGACCGGATCGGTCCCGACCTGCGCGCGGGCACGGCCGGGATCGAGATTGCCGACGCCTGATGCCGCGGGGCGGCGAAGCTCCGCCGCGATCTGCCCGAAACTGTGGCGATATCTTGATCGGCTCCGGCGACCGCCTAGATAGTGGGGTTGAGACGCGGCACGACCAACAGGACTTGGGGTCTTCGATCACGCGATATGCAGGGAGCGCATAACTGCCATTCCCAGAACGCAATATCGAATCGGAGCGAAACCGCCATATTGCGCCGCACGCCGAAAACGCAAGAGCAATAACAAGGACGACCCATGTCGGAATTCGTGGACGCCTCCGCGTTCAACTTCGAACAAGGCCAGCGCGCGCGCAAGCTGTTTGCCGCCGTCGTTCTGGCCGCCCTCGACGACGCCATCGCGGATGACAAGAAATACGGCAACGGCCCGGACCAGATCGCCCGCTGGGCGCGGTCGCGGGATGGCCGTGAAGTGCTGTCCTGCGCGGGCATCGACCCGAACGAGCGGGTTGTCGCGGGCCTGATGCAATTCGTGGCGCAGGGTGTGCGCACCTCGGTCGCGCTGTCGCGCGAAGAGAGCGAGCGCCGCAACGCCCAGCAGGCCGAAGCCGCCTGATCGCTGTCTCCGGCGCGCGACGCCGGAGCCGTGCAGAAACGCGCCCCCCGGGGCGCGTTTTCGCATTTCGGGGACAGCATCGGGCGCGGGTCAGCCGAGGTCGCGGGCTTCCAGCGCGCGGTAGATCTCGCGCCGGACCAGCTTGCGGACGTTGCGCGTGATGCGCTCGCCGAGCGAGCCCTGCAGTTCCTTGCGGACGATATCGGAGACGATCTCGCGCAGGCTCTCCTCGTCGATCATCAACTCGCCCGGGGACGGTTCGGGCGGCGTGTCGAGCGCCCCTTCGGCGCGCAGGGCTTCGAGGCTGGCGCGCACGGCCTCCTCGATGCGGTCGAGGGGCACCTGCGGCTTCTCGGGCGCGCGGACCGGGGCGGCGGCAACCGGGGGTTCGGGCGCGCGGGGGGGCGTCATCGCCTCCTCCGTGGCCTTCAGGACGGCGAGGACGGCGGCGTCGGTCTCGGCCGCAGGCGGCGCCTCGGGCGCCGGGCTGTCGGCCGGGGGCGCGCGGCGCGGGCGGCGGCGCAGGGGGGGCGCGGCCTCGGCGATCTCGTCCGCGTCCTCGTCCACGACGGGCGGGGCGGGCTCGGGCGTCGCGGCGGGGACGTCGTCGCCGAGGAAGGCGTCGATGTCCTCGGCCAGGCGCGACTGCGTCTCGTCGGCGTAGAGCGTGCGCGAGCGGTTCGCCGGGCTGCGGCCATGCGCCGGCACGGGGGGCGCCTCCGGGGTCGCGTCGGTCTCGGCCGGGGCCGGGTCCGGGGTGCCCTCGTCAGGCGGCGGGGCGTCGGACCAGCGGCGCAGGTCCTCGACCCGGAAATCATCGGTCAGGAGCAGCTTGGCGCGCGCAGCGCGGCCGACATCCTTGCGGGTCGGCAGCAGGCTGTCGCTGACGGTGGGGCGGCGCGGCAGGACGCGGCGGACGGGATCGGCGGGGGCCTCGGCCACCTCCGGCGCGGCCTCCGGGGCCGGGTCAGGCTCGGGCTCGGGCGCACGGGCGGCCGGGGCACGGTCGCTCTCCTCGGCCACCAGGCGGCGGATCGAGGCGAGGACATCCTCCATGCTGGTGTCTGTGCGTGCGGCCTTGCTCATGGATCATCCGATACCGTCAGAAAGGGCAGTCTAGACTCGCCCCAGTCGTCAAACAAGGCCAGCGCAGGGGCGCTCGGAAGGCGAGACCGTGGCGGAACCGGGGCGCGTTGCCGCGATCAGTTGCGCCCGATGCTGTTCAGCACGCGGTCCAGACGGCGGCCCTGGGT
>JAUHZL010000267.1 GCA_030425945.1 Alphaproteobacteria bacterium
AGCACGGTCGGGATCATCTCCCGGTCGCGCTCGCGCAGTTGCTCGTGGGCAAAGGATCGGTCGTTCATGGCCGTCTGGCCTCCCTATTCGGCGGGCATGGCCGCCAGATCGGACGGGGTCTGGCCGTCCCTGGCGGTTGCGCCGCGTGTGGCGGTGATCTGCGTCCGTGCCGCCTCGGCGACGATGCGGGCCACCCGCTCGGCGTCCGGAATGCAGCGCAGGGCGGGCTGCGGCTCGCGCAGGTGCCAGGGGCGGACATGCGGCCAGAGCATCAGGTAGCTCAGCTTGGTGTCGCCCTTGAGGGTCAGCGCGATGGTGCCGGTGCCCTTGCGCTTGAGATCGAGGTCGGCGCTCTCGATCCAGGTGTAGGGCAGGTTGTAGGTGACGTTCAGCGCCGCACCGATCCGCATGGCGATGCGCCGGTTGGTGACGGTGTAGACCGTGGTCAGCGCCTGCGAGACGGCGATCACGGTCAGAAGCCCCACGACGATCAGGCCGAGGATCAGGAACGGCACCGCTCCCTTGAGGCTGGTCAGCACGTCCCGTTCGGCCATCAGCGCCACCGAGCGCCACGCGCCGAGGAAGATGAAATAGATCATCACCCCCCGGATCGCGAGGCTCTCGCGGGCCAGCGTCCACCAGTCCGGCTTGCCTTGCCAGAGGATGGTTTCACCCTCCGGCGGGAGTTCCGGGAGACCCGGAACCGGTTCGATCTCGAAATCGTCGTGGGACATGGTCGTCGCCTCAGATCTGCGGTTCGAGGCGCGCGGGATCGGCGTAGAGCTTGCCGCCCGCGTAGTAGGCGCAGATCTTGTCCTCTTCGAGGAGCGTCACCTGCGAGGCCGACTTGGTCATCGGCACGTTGGCGAAGTGGTGACCGTAGATCGAGTGGATCTTCACACGGTCCGACTTGATCTTCGCCAGCTGGATCGGAACCAGCCGCTTGCCGCCACCCAAGGCCGCATCGAGCTCGATCTCGAGGTAGCGCACGAGCTGCTCCGGCTCGTCCACCCACATGTCCGAGATGGTGCCGACCACGGCATCGTCACCGGCCTGCACCGGCAGACCGCGCGGGTCGCGTCCGGCCGAGACCATGAACTTGTCGGTGCCGTTCATCGGAACGATCTTCGGATGGCCGTGGCCGTCCAGTTCGGGCACGTCACGCCGCGCCGCCCAGGACGCCGGACCGACACCGTCGAGCATCGGATCACCGGTCGGTTCCATCGGGAAGCCATTGGCGGCGTTGGTGCGCGCGAGCGCCAGATCGGTGCGCGCCTGGCGATCCGGACCGGGGACGGTCACCTCGCCGCGGCCGTGCGGCAGGAGGAAGGTCTTTTCCTTCGGAACCGGGAACGGGCCCTGGTTGGCGGCGGGGTTCCCGTCGTCATCCTCAAGCGGGTAGCCTTCCCGCATGTTCTCGGTCTGCAGATAGTAGATCAGCAGCGCGAAGAAGCCCCAGAACAGCCAGATCGACAGGCTGGCGAGGTCGAAGTTGCCGAAGAATGTCTCTTCCATGGGAGTATCCTTTCCTGTTCGGCGATTAGGTGGGGAAGTCGGCGAGCCCGATCGGACCGGCCTCCCCGCTGTCTTGCCGGCTCCGGGTCCGCACCAGCGGGCCAAGCGCCACGAGGGTCACGAAGATCAGCCCGATCTCCATGTGGTAGACGACCGAGTACCCGAGACTCGGGTCGGTGAAGTCGGTGCCCCAGCCGCCGCTGAGGACCTGGGCATTGATCACGTCGCGAACGGTGCCGCCGATGGCGACCGCCAGACCTGCCGCCGTGGCCTGGGCCGCACCCCAGGCACCCAGGGCCAGCCCGCGCCCGGCAATGCCCTCGACGGGCATCGTCATCGCGGCGGTCAGGGTCGCGACCGAGAACAGCCCGCCGCCGAAGCCGATCAGCCCGGCGCCGGCGAAGAAGACCACGTTCGACGACAGCGGCGCCGCGAAGATCACCGCCGAGAAGGCCGCGATCCCCGCCAAGAGACCGCGCGCCGCCATGCGGTACGGGTTGATCCCGTTGCCCAGCCAGCGCGCCGCGAGGGCGAAGCCGGTCAGCGCGCCGCAGGCCCACATCGCGGTCAGGAACGTGGTGGACGAGACGCTCAGCCCGAGGATCTCGCCGCCGTAGGGCTCCAGCAGAACGTCCTGCATGTTGAAGCCGAGCGTCCCGAGGAACACGACCACCAGCAGCCGTCCGGCGGTGCCGCCGGCCGCGAAATCGGCCCAGGCATCGCGGAACGACGGGCGGGGTGCCTCGCGCTCTTCCTTGGTCAGCGGGCGCACCTGCTCCTGTTTCCAGAGCGCGATCAGGTTCAGCACCACGGTGGCCGCCGCCGTGCCCTGCACCACCTGGATCAGCTTGATCGAGGTGAAGTCGCGCAGCAGCCAGCCGATCACGATGGCCGAGAGGCCCATGCCAATCAGGAACATGACGTAGAGCAGCGCCACCACCCGCGGGCGGGTCTCGTCCGACGCCCGGTCGCTGGCCAGCGCGAGGCCCGCGGTCTGCGTCATGTGCATCCCGAGACCGGTCATCAGGAAGGCGAGCGCCGCGAGGACCTCGCCCGCGAAGGGCACCTCATGGACGACATCGCCGCCCAGCACCAGCAGGCAGGAGGGCATGATCGCGAGACCGCCGAACTGCCACAGCGTGCCGAACCACATGTAGGGGACGCGCTTCCAGCCGATCGCCGACTTGTGGGTGTCCGAGCGGAACCCGAGCAGCGCCCGGAAGGGGGCCACCAGCACGGGGATGGCGATCATGAACGCCACAAGCATCGCGGGCACCGACAGCTCGACGATCATCACGCGGTTCAGCGTGCCCAGCAGCATCACCGTGGCCATGCCGACCGACACCTGGAACAGGCTCAGCCGCAGCAACTGGTCCAGCGGCAGACCCTCGCTCGCGGCATCCGCGAACGGCAGGAAACGCCGGGCGATCTGTGCAACGAGGGGACGGCGCTTCGCACTCATGCGCGATACTCCAGGCAGGTCGAGATGTAGAAGCCGCTGGTCACCCGCTCGACCTCGGTCAGGCGGCCCTGCGCGCCGGCCTCGGCGGTGGCGCGGGCCAGCCGCTCGGGCGCGTGCGGGATCATCACCGGCGACCGGTCCGAGCGCGGGAACAGTTTGCCCATGCCCCAGAAGGTCATCAGGAAGGCGGTGCGCGGCGCTACGGTGAACACCACCGAGCCATCGACGCGCGGGCACAGGGTGGCCAGCGCCCGGCCGATGTCGGCGGCCTCGTAGTAGATCAGGCTGTCCATCGCGAGGACATGGTCGAAGCGCCCGTGCGCCGGGTCGAGCATGTCGCCCGCCGCGAAGGTCACGCGGTCGCGCAACCCGGGATCGAGGCGCTTCTCGGCGATCTCGACCAGCGAAGGCGAGATATCGACCGCGACCACCTCGGCCCCGCGCCGCGCCATCTCGGCGGTCGCGAGACCGGTGCCGCAGCCCGCGTCGAGGACGCGCTTTCCGGTCAGGTCGGCGGGCATCCGGTCGAGCATGATCGCCCGCATCCGGTCCCGGCCCTTGCGCACGGTCTCGCGCACCCGGCTCACGGGCGCGTCCGAGGTCAGCCGCTCCCAGACCTGGGTCGCGGTGCGGTCGAAGTAATCCTCGACCCGCGCGCGGGTGGCGTCATAGGCCGGCATCAATCGAACCCCAGCAACTCGAAGATTTCGCGGTCGGGCAGCGGCGCGGGGGCCAGCGGCTCGGTGCCGTTCCACAGCGTCTCGGCAAGACGGACGTACTCGGCGCGGCAGCGCACGATGTCCTCGTCGTCCGGCATCTCGAAAAGCGTCTTCTTCTTCAGACGCGAGCGCCGGATCGCATCGACCGCGGGCATGTGCGCGATCTTCCTGAACCCGACCTTCTCGCAGTAGCGGTCCACCTCCTCGGTGGTCTCGCTGCGGTTGGCCACGCAGCCTGCAAGCCGCACGTTGTAGTTCTTCGACTTCGCCTGCACCGCGGCGATGATTCGGTTCATCGCGTAGATGCTGTCGAAATCGTTGGCCGTGACGATCACGGCGCGATCGGCGTGTTGCAGCGGCGCGGCGAAGCCGCCGCAAACCACGTCGCCCAGCACGTCGAAGAGCACGACGTCCGTGTCCTCCAGCAGGTGGTGCTGCTTCAGCAGCTTCACCGTCTGGCCCACGACATAGCCGCCGCAGCCGGTGCCCGCGGGCGGGCCGCCGGCCTCGACGCACATCACGCCGTTGAAGCCCTCGGTCACGAAGTCCTCGGGACGCAGTTCCTCTGGGTGGAAGTCGACCTCCTTCAGGATGTCGATCACCGTCGGCTGCAGGTGCCCGGTCAGGGTGAAGGTGCTGTCATGCTTCGGGTCGCAACCGATCTGCAGCACCCGCTTGCCCAGCATCGAGAAAGCCGCCGACAGGTTCGACGAGGTCGTGGACTTGCCGATGCCGCCCTTGCCGTAGACCGAGAACACCTTGGCGCCCTCGATCTTCATCGAGGCATCCTGGTGCACCTGCAGCGAGCCTTCGCCATCCTCGCCCTTCTTCAGGATCGGCGGCGACGACAGGGTGCCGACGCGGGGCGCCTGGCTGGCCGGAGGGCCTTTGCTGTCCAGCGGGCTCATGTCGTTCTCCTCGGGTCGTG
>JAUHZL010000268.1 GCA_030425945.1 Alphaproteobacteria bacterium
GACGACAGACGAGAGGCATGAGCATGTCCGACGAGATTGAGATTGACCTCGACGACCTCGAACGGCGGATGGACGGGGCAATCGCGTCGCTTCGCACGGAATTCGCATCGCTCCGCACCGGCCGCGCATCGGCCGGCATGCTGGAGCCGGTCCAGGTCGAGGCCTACGGCCAGATGACCCCGATCAACCAGCTGGGCACGGTCAACGTTCCCGAGCCGCGCATGGTCACCATCAACGTCTGGGACAAGGCGATGGTGGGCAAGGTCGAGAAGGCGATCCGCGAGTCGGGCCTCGGGATCAACCCGCAGCTGAACGGCACGATCATCATGCTGCCGATCCCCGAGCTGAACGAGGAACGCCGCCGCGAGCTGACCAAGGTCGCCGCGCAATACGCCGAGCACGCCCGCGTCGCGATCCGCAACGTGCGCCGCGACGGGATGGACCAGATCAAGAAGGCCAAGGGCAGCGGGATGTCGGAGGATGACCAGAAGCTCTGGGAGTCCGAGGTCCAGGACCTGACGAATCGCGCTATTGCCAAGGTCGACGCCGCGCTCGAAACCAAGCAGCAGGAAATCATGCAGGTCTGACCCCGGTCGGACGGCTGCGGCGGGGGAGACGCGCGTGGACGGCACAGGTTCCGGAGAGAACGGCCACAAGGGGCCGCGCCATGTGGCGATCATCATGGACGGAAACGGCCGCTGGGCGCAGATGCGCCGGCGGCCGCGCCTCTTCGGGCACCAGGCCGGGGCGCGGCGCGTGCGCGAGATCGTCGAGGCCTGCCCGGACCTCGGGGTGCGCTACCTGACGATCTTCGCCTTCTCCACGGAGAACTGGAAACGCACGCAGGCCGAGGTGACCGGCCTGATGTCGCTGTTCCGGCGCTACATCACGCGGGAGATGCAAGCCTTTGTGAAAGAAGGCGTTTGTGTCCGATTCATCGGGGACCGGCTGCGGCTGGACCCGAAGCTGCAGGCGCTGATGGACGAGGCCGAGACGCTGACCCGCGACTGCACCAAGGTGAACCTGACCATCGCGCTGAACTACGGCGCGCGGGACGAGGTGGCGCGGGCGATCCGCGACCTCGCGGCCGATGTGAAGGCCGGGCGGCTGGAGCCCGAAGCCGTGGATGAGACGACGCTGACGCGGTATCTGGATACGCAGGTTCTGCCGGATCCCGACCTTGTGATCCGCACCTCGGGCGAGGCGCGGGTGTCCAATTTCCTGCTCTGGCAGTCGGCCTATGCGGAATATGAGTTCATCGACACGCTCTGGCCGGACTTCAGCCGCGAGATCTTCGCCGAGGTGGTTGCCCGCTACGCCACGCGTGACCGGCGGTTCGGCGCGGTGAAGGCATGAGCGCGGGCGCTGGGCGCTGGGACGACCTGCTGGCCCGTCTCGGCTCGGCGGCCGTCATGGCGGGCGTCGGTCTGGGCGCCATGTGGCTGGGCGGCTGGGCGTTCCTCGCCCTCGTCGCGGTCTGCGTCGGCCTGATGATCTGGGAATTGTCGTCGATGCTGGCGCCGGTGCACCGGCGATCCGCGCTCGGGGTGGCGGTGCTGGCCGCCGGGGCGGTGGTCCTGGCGCGGGTGATTCCGCTGGGGCTGGCGCTGCCCTTCCTGCTGCTGCCGGGCATCATCGCCATGGCGCGGTTCGAGGGGAATCGCCGCCTGTTCTCGATCTACGCGGCGCTGATCTCGCTGTCGGGCATCGGTCTGGTCGTCCTGCGCGAGGATTTCGGCTTCGTCTGGCTGCTGTGGCTCGTGGTGCTCGTGATCGTGACGGACGTCGCGGGATACTTCGCCGGACGGATGATCGGCGGGCCGAAGTTCTGGCCGAAGGTGAGCCCGAAGAAGACCTGGTCCGGCACCGTCGCGGGCTGGATCGGGGCGGCTGTCGTGGCACTGCTGTTCATGAAGCACACCGGCTCTGGCATTGAACTGATTGGCATTTCCGTCGCTCTTTCGATGGCGTCTCAACTCGGCGACATCTCGGAAAGCGCGGTGAAGCGGAAGGTGGGCGTCAAGGACAGCTCGGCCCTGATTCCCGGCCACGGCGGGCTGCTCGACCGGTTCGACGGGATGCTGGCGGCCTCGGTCGTGTTGCTGCTGATCGAACAGATCGTTGATTTTCCGCCGGTTCCGGGGGGCTTGTGATGAAGCGCGTCAGCATTTTCGGCGCCACAGGCTCGATCGGCGAGAACACCGTGGACCTGCTGACCCGCGCCGCGCCGGGGACCTACGAGGTCGTCGCACTGACCGGCGGGCGGAACGTGAAACGGCTGGCAGAACAAGCGGTTGCGCTGCGGGCCGAGGTTGCTGTGACAGCATTCGACGACGCCTTGCCCGAGCTGCGCGCGGCGCTGGCGGGAACCGGGATCGAGACGGCCGCCGGGACTCAGGCGCTGTGCGACGCGGCCGACCGGCCCGCCGACTGGACGATGAGCGCCATCGTCGGCGCGGCGGGTCTTTACCCGGGGTTCGCGGCGCTCCGGAAGGGCGGGACGCTGGCGCTGGCGAACAAGGAAAGCCTCGTCTGCGCAGGACCGCTGCTGCTGGCCGAAGCCGAGGCACAGGGCGCGCGAATCCTGCCCGTGGACAGCGAACATTCGGCGGTGTTCCAGGCGCTGGCCGGCGAGGACATCGCGGCGGTCGAGCGGATCATCATCACCGCCAGCGGCGGCCCGTTCCGGGACTGGCCGCTGGAGGCCATCGCCAAGGCGACGCTGGCCGAGGCGGTTGCCCATCCGAACTGGTCGATGGGGCAACGCATCAGCATAGATTCGGCGTCGATGTTCAACAAGGCGCTGGAACTGATTGAAACCAAGGAATTCTTCGGCGTCTCACCGGACCAGATCGAGGCCGTGGTGCACCCCGAGTCGCTGGTGCATGCGCTCGTCGGCTTCAGGGACGGCGCGCTGATGGCGCATATCGGGCCGCCCGACATGCGGCACGCGATCGGCTACGCGCTGACCTGGCCCGAGCGCGGCGAGGTGCCGGTGGCGCGCCTCGATCTGGCGGCCATCGGTCAGCTGAACTTCAGCGCGCCGGACGAGGTGCGGTTCCCGGCGCTGCGCCTCGCGCGCGAGGTCATGGCGACCGGCGGCCGGGCCGGGGCGGTCTTCAACGGGGCCAAGGAAGCCGCGCTCGACCTCTTCATCGGCGGGCGGATCGGGTTCCTCGACATGGCGCGGATCGTCGAGCGGGCGCTCGAGGTCTGCGATGCCGAGATCGGCCTCGGAAAGCCCCTTCAGAGCCTTGATTGCGTCACGGAAGCGGACCACATGGCACGAAAGGCCGCGCATGACGCGGCGGCGGTCCTGACCGCCTGAGAGCAGACACGAGCGAGAGGGTACCCTCCTTGGACATGATCGGCCTCATCCCGTCCTTCGGGGGTCTCTTCTTTACGCTTCTCGCCTTCGTGGCCGCGCTGTCGGTCATCGTGGCGGTGCATGAATACGGCCATTACATCGTCGGGCGCTGGTGCGGAATCCATGCCGAGGTGTTCTCGATCGGGTTCGGGCCGGTGCTGTTCTCGCGCTTCGACAAGCGCGGCACCCGCTGGCAGATCGCGGCGTTGCCCTTCGGCGGCTACGTCAAGTTCCTTGGCGACTCGAACGCCGCGTCGGGCAAGGACGGCGAGGGCATGGAGGGCATGTCCGAGGCCGAGCGCGCCCGCACGATGCACGGGGCGGCGCTGTGGAAGCGGGCCGCGACCGTCGCCGCCGGGCCTGTCTTCAACTTCATCCTGTCCATCGCGGTCTTCTCCGCCGTCATCTTCGGGCGCGGGACCGCGACGGAAGAGCCGACCATCGGCACGCTCTACGACCTGCCGGTGGCCGGGCTGACGCTGCAGGAAGGCGACATCATCCGCGAAGTGGCCGGGATCGAGGTGCCGGATTACAGCGTGCTGAACACCCTCCGGGACGAGATTCCTCCGGCCGAAACCCTCGACTACCTGGTCGAGCGCGACGGTCGGCTGGTCGAGGCCATCGGGCCGTATGTCATGCCGCCGGTTGCGGTCGGCGTGCAGCCGCGCTCGGCGGCGATGGATATCGGCATCGAGGCGGGCGACGTGATCACCGCGATCGACGGCACCCCGATCTGGTCCTTCGAGCAGCTCCGCGCCGCCGTGACCGAGGCCGCCGGCACGCCGCTGCTGCTGGACGTCTGGCGTCCGGGCGAGGACGGCCCGCAGGAGCTGGAGTTCGCGCTGGCCCCGCGTCGCGCGGACCTGCCCCTACCGGATGGCAGATTCGAGACGCGCTGGCTGATCGGCGTGTCGGGCGGGATGTTCTTCGAGCCCGCAACCGTGACCCCGTCGCCGCTGGAGGCACTGGGGCAGGGCGTCGACCAGACCGTGATGATCGTGCGCTCCAGCCTGTCGGGCCTGTGGCACATGGTGACCGGCGCGATCTCGACCTGCAACATCTCGGGTCCCATCGGCATCGCCGAGGTGTCGGGCGCGGCGGCGAGCCAGGGCCTCGACAGTTTCATCTGGTTCATCGCGGTGCTGTCCACGGCGGTCGGTCTGCTGAACCTGTTCCCGGTGCCGGTTCTCGACGGCGGGCACCTCGTCTTCCACGCCTACGAGGCGGTGGCGGGCAAGCCGCCCTCGGACCGGGC
>JAUHZL010000269.1 GCA_030425945.1 Alphaproteobacteria bacterium
GTACGGGCGGGGCACATGGCAAGTCCCTCCAATCGAGGGAGGGCCTACGCCATGCTGCAGCGCAGCACCTTGCGCCAGATCAATGATTGCGCTCGCGGGACTGATTTTTCAGCAACAGCGCCAGCGCGACCCCGGTCAGCGCGACGCCGCCGAAGATCGCCGGGTCCGGCACGCCCTTGCCGAGCGCCAGTTGCCACAGCACGACCCAGCTCGGCACGAGATAGGTATAGGCCATCACCTTGGCCGAGGGCAGGCGCTGCGTCGCGATCTGCAACAGCACCACCGTCACCGCCGCCGCGAAGAAGGCCAGATAGACCAGCGTCGCCCACAGGACCGGCGGCAGCGCCGCCCAGTCGGTCGCCACCAGGTCGCGCCAGCCCAGCGCGCCCACCACCAGCGCCCCCGAGATCATCACGCCCAGCGCGAACTCGAAGGGCCGCTCGCCGCGGTTCAGCCGCCGCGCCAGCGGGGTGTAGAGCGCATGCGCCACGCAGCCCACGAAGTAGATCGCCTCGCCCCGCCCGATCTCGAAGGCCAGCAGGGCCGACAGGTCGGCGCGGAAGATCACCCACAGCGCGCCCGCCGCACCCACCGCCAGTGCCAGCGCCATGCGCGCCGTCATGCCCTGCCGCAAGAGCAGCCAGCCGAAGCCCGCCGCCATCAGCGGGGTCAGCGTGAACACCGCCGAGGTCGAGACCGGCGGCGCCGTCTTCAGCCCCTCGAACATCAGCACGAAGTAACTGGCGAAGACCGCCCCCAGCAGAAGGTAGCGCCACGGCGCGCGCAGGCTCTCGCGGCGCATCCCGCCGGTCAGGGCGATCGCGCCCGCCACGAAGCCGGCGGACAGCGCGAACCGGGCGGCCGTCAGCGCGAGCGGCTCGACGAGGTTCGCGACCAGCGACCCGAGCGCGAACGAGCCCGCCACCAGCGCCGAGAAGAGGAGCATCGCCAGATGCCCCTTCGCCGCCTCGCTCACCCGCGCCCCCAGCCCCGCGCCGCGGACTTGAGCGCCGAGGTCACGCTCTGGACCTTCGCGGTGCGGTGCAGGTCGACATGCGTCACCAGCCAGATCGGCGAGGTCCAGTCCGGCAGCGGCGGGCAGAGCTGCACCAGGTCGGGATGGGCGTCGCCCCGCCAGACCGGCACGAACCCGGCTCCGATCCCGGCCTCGACCGCGTCATAGCCCGACCGCATGTCCGAGACCTTGTAGATCACCTGCGCCTCCGGCACGGTCTGCTTCAGCCAGACGAGGAACCGCGCGCGCGGGCTTTCGTCGACCGTGCCGACGAAGACATGCCCGTCGAGCGCCATCTCGGCCCCGATCTTGCCATGCGCCTTGACGTAGGCACGGGTGGCATAGAGCGACATCTCCTGGTCGAAGAGCTTCTGAACGACGTTGTCGGGGTCCTCCGGCGGCTGGCCCGCCCGGATCGCGACATGTGCCTCGCCGTATTCCAGCCGGAACAGCCGGGTGTCGGTCAGGAACTTGATCGACACCTCCGGATACTGCGCCCGCACCTTCGCGAGGACCGGCGCGATCAGCGGCGACAGCACCTCCAGCGAGGTCACGACAAGCTCGCCCGTGACCTTGGCGGAATGCCCGTGCAGGCGGCCCTCCAGCTGGTCGAACTGGTCCGCCGTCGCCTGCGCCACCTGCAACAGGTCCAGCCCGGCCTCGGTCGCGGTGTAGCCGCGCGCGTGGCGCTGGAACAGCTTGACCCCGAGGCGACCCTCCAGCGCGTCGATGTGCCGGATCACGGTGGCGTGGTGGACGCCCAGCGCCTCGGCCGCGCCGCTGACCGTGCCGCGCCGGGCAACCTGGTAGGCGGTGCGGATCTCGTCCCATGTCTCGATGGGCATCTGTGCGACTCCTCACATAGATACGTGCATTTGTCGCCATTCTGTTCGTGTCTGCAATACCCGATCTTCCGGATACACCAATTCCGAAAGGTTCCCCGATGTCCCGCACCCTGCTCCGCCTCGACACCTCCGCCCGCCACGACGGCTCGGTCTCGCGCGCGCTGGCCGACCGCGCCGTGGCGGCCCTCGCCGCGCCCGGCGACCGGATCGTCACCCGCGACCTCGCCCTCGGCCTGCCGCACCTGACCGCCTCCGACCTCGCCGCGCGCGGCGCCGGGGGCGCCAGCGCCGCCGACCCGCTGCTCGACGAGCTGAAGGCCGCCGACACGCTGGTGATCTCGCTGCCGATCTACAATTTCGGCGTCCCCGTGCCGCTGAAGGCCTGGGTCGACCACGTCGCCCGCGCCGGGATCACCTTCCGCTACACCGAGGCCGGGCCGCAGGGCCTGCTCACCGGCAAGCGCGCAGTGCTCGTCGTCGCCTCGGGCGGCACGCGGGTCGGCAGCCCGATCGACTTCGCCACGCCCTGGCTGCGCCACGTGCTGGGCTTCATGGGCATCACCGACGTCACCGTGATCGCGGCCGATGCCCTGATGACCGCGCCCGAGGCCGCGCAGGCGCAGGCCGACGCCCAGATCGCGGCCCTGGCCGCCTGACCCCCTCACCACGGGAGACACATGATGACCCCCTTCCAGACCTTTGGCCTCTGGGCCCTCAAGGGCCTCGCCGGGGCCGCCTTCCTCGCCGCCGGGCTGGCCAAGCTCGCGGGCGCCGCGATGATGGTCGCCACCTTCGACGCGATCGGCGTCGGCCAGTGGTTCCGCTACCTGACCGGCGCGATCGAGGTCGCGGGCGCGGTGCTGCTCTTCGTGCCCGGCCTGCAGGCCCTCGGCGCGGGCGCGCTCGCCGCGACGATGGTCGGCGCGATCCTCGCCCATCTCCTCGTGCTCGGCCCCTCGGCGCTGCCGGCGGCGGTCCTGCTGGCGATCACCGCGACCATCCTCTGGGCGCACCGCGCGCAACTGCCCAGCCGGGGCTGAGCGCGCCTCTCCCCTTCTTCTTGGCCGAAATACTCCCGCCGGAGGCCCGGTCCGCCCGACAGGCGGACCGGTTTTCCGTCCCCTCCGGCCCCGCGCCGCCCGCTTGACAGGCGCGTCCCGCGCGCGTATGCGCCGCCCACTACCCCCGGAAGCTCCGCCTTCCGGTCCCTTGGGCTTGGCCCGGGATCGCCCTCCGTCAGCGCGTTGCGCCCACGGGGGCCGCTCGGCATTGCCCTTGGGCCCAGCGCGCCGGGTCCCCATCTGGGGGCCGAGGACAATCGAGGAGACGACGCATGTTCGAAAGCCTTTCAGACCGCCTCTCCGGCGTGTTCGACCGGCTCACGAAACAGGGCGCGCTGTCGGAGGCCGATGTCTCGACGGCGCTGCGCGAGGTGCGCGTCGCGCTGCTCGAGGCCGACGTCTCGCTGCCGGTCGCGCGCGATTTCATCAAGGCGGTGCAGAAGAAGGCCGAGGGCCAGGCCGTCACCAAGTCGGTGACCCCCGGCCAGCAGGTGGTGAAGATCGTCCATGACGAGCTGATCGCGACCCTGCGCGGCGACGGCGACCCGGGCGCGCTGAAGATCGACAACCCGCCCGCGCCGATCCTGATGGTCGGCCTGCAGGGCTCGGGCAAGACCACCACCACCGCCAAGCTGGCGCGCCGCCTGAAGGACCGCGAGGGCAAGCGGGTGCTGATGGCCTCGCTCGACGTGAACCGCCCGGCGGCGATGGAGCAGCTCGCGATCCTCGGCGCGCAGATCGGCGTCGACACCCTGCCGATCGTCAAGGGCGAGGCCCCGCCCCAGATCGCGAAGCGCGCCAAGACACAGGCCGCGCTCGGCGGCTACGACGTCTACCTGCTCGACACCGCCGGCCGTCTGCACATCGACGAAGTGCTGATGGACGAAGTGCAGGCGGTGCGCGACATCGCCCAGCCCCGCGAGACGCTGCTGGTCGTCGACGGCCTGACCGGCCAGGACGCGGTCAACGTCGCCGCCGAGTTCGACGGCAAGGTCGGCATCACCGGCGTCGTACTGACCCGGATGGACGGCGACGGCCGCGGCGGCGCGGCGCTGTCGATGCGCGCGGTGACCGGCAAGCCGATCCGCTTCGTCGGCCTCGGCGAGAAGATGGACGCCCTCGAGACCTTCGAGCCGGACCGCATCGCGGGCCGCATCCTCGGGATGGGCGACATCGTGGCCCTCGTCGAGAAGGCGCAGGAGACGCTCGAGATCGAGCAGGCCGAGCGCATGATGAAGCGCATGGCCAAGGGCCAGTTCAACATGAACGACCTGCGCAACCAGCTCGAGCAGATGCTCAAGATGGGCGGCGTCGAGGGGCTGATGGGGATGATGCCCGGCATGGCCAGGTTCAAGGGCCAGATGGACAGCGCCGGCTTCGACGACAAGGTGCTGCGCCGCCAGATCGCGCTGATCCAGTCGATGACGAAGAAGGAACGCGCCAACCCCGACATCCTCGCCGCCAGCCGCAAGAAGCGCATCGCGGCGGGCGCGGGCATGGAGGTCAGCGACCTGAACAAGCTGCTGAAGATGCAGCGCCAGATGTCCGACATGATGAAGAAGATGGGCAAGAAGGGCATGCTCAAGGGCGGCCTGCAGGCCCTGATGGGCAAGTCCGGCATGCCGCAGGACATGGCCGCCGGCATGGACCCCAAGGCGCTGGAAGCCGCCGCGCGCCAGATGGGCGGGCGGGC
>JAUHZL010000270.1 GCA_030425945.1 Alphaproteobacteria bacterium
CCCCGGCGCGCAGCCAGCGCAGCCCGTGGGTGCGCGGCTTGTCGAGGAAATCCAGCAGCATCTTCTCGTGACTGCCCAGCAGGCAGACCACCTGGTCGGGCAGCGCCGCCTCCAGGTCGCGCACGCGTTGCAGCGTCTCGGCGGATTGCGGACCCCGGTCGATATAGTCTCCGACGAAGACGATCTGCGCGTCCTCGCCGCCGGTCCTGCGTCGGTCGGTGTCGATCCCGGCCAGCAGCGTGTCGAGGGCGGCCAGGCAGCCATGCACGTCGGCCACCACGTAGGTACGGCCTTCGGGCCGCGGCTCGGCGACGGTCTGCGCCGTGGCAGCATCCCCCCGAAAACGCTTGAGAACCGACTTCACCATCATCCCCCACAGGCCCCGGCGCGGTCTACTCACTCCCCGGCGCGGATACCAGTGCTTCCCCGCACAGGATCACTCCGCCGCGGTGCGTGTGTCCAGAAAACCGCCAGACTGCCTCGTCCAGTAGCGATGGTAGAGTCCCTTGCGGGCCAGCAGCGTCTCGTGATCGCCCGTCTCGACGATCCGCCCGCCATCCAGCACCACGATCCTGTCCATATGGGCGATGGTCGAAAGCCGGTGGGCGATGGCGATCACGGTCTTGCCCGCCATCACGTCGACCAGCGCGTCCTGGATATCGGCCTCGACCTCGCTGTCGAGCGCGCTCGTCGCCTCGTCCAGCACCAGCACGGGCGCGTCCTTCAGGATGGCGCGCGCCAGCGCGATCCGCTGCCGTTGGCCGCCCGACAGCTTGACGCCGCGCTCGCCCAGCCGCGCCTCGTAGCCGGTGTTGCCCTTGTGGTCCCGCAGCCCGAGGATGAACTCGTGCGCCGAGGCGCGCCGGGCGGCCTCCATCACCTCGGCATCGCTGGCACCCGGACGGCCGTAGCGGATGTTCTCCATCGCCGAGCGGTTGAACATCGAGGTTTCCTGCCGCACAACCGAGATCGCGCGGCGCAACGCATGCTGCGTCAGGTCGCGGACATCGGTGCCGCCCAGCGTGATGCGCCCCTCGGTCACGTCATGCAGCCGCAGAAGAAGCGCGACCGCCGTCGACTTGCCCGCGCCCGACGCGCCGACCAGCGCGACCTTCTCGCCCGGTGCGATGGACAGGTCGAAGTCGCGCAGGGCCGCGCCGTGCCCGCCGTAGCCGAAGCGCACATGCTCATAGCCGATCGCGCCGCGCTCCGCCGTCTCGGCCGCGCCGGCGCGGTCGGTGATCGCATGCGGCACGGTCAGGGTGGCAATGCCGTCCTGCATCTCGCCGACATTGGTGAAGATCGAGATCGCCACCCGTCCCAGCCGGTTGGTCAGCATCGACAGTCGCGTGGTGATCATCGCGGTGACCGCGATGTCGCCGGTGCTCGCCTGCCCGGCGCTCCACAGGTAGAGCGCCCCGAGGATCGAGAAGACCGGCAGCATCCCGCCCAGCGTCATCAGCACCATGCGGAACACCGCCGACAATTCGCCGAAGCTCAGCGCCCGCTCGCGGTAGGTCTCCAGCGCCGCCCGCGTCGCCGCATCCTCGTCGGCGTCGCGCGCGAACAGCTTGACCGTCGAGATGTTGGTCAGCGTGTCGACGATCTGCCCGGTCACCTGCGTGCGCGCCCCGGCGCGGGCCCGCGACCGGACCTGCACGCGCGGGATGAAGTAGCGCAGCGCCGCGGCATAGAGCACCGCCCACAGCGCGAAGACCCCCAGGAGCCGCAGGTCGATCGACCCCATCAGCAGGAAGGCCCCGGCGAACATCGCGATGGAATAGACGACCACGTCGGTGGTCTCCAGCACCAGGTCGGTCAGCGACCGCGCGGTCTGCAACGCCTTCTGGCTGATCCGCCCGGCGAAGTCGTTCTCGAAGAACCCCATCGAATGCCCGAGCGTGTATCGGTTCAGCCGCGACAGGATCATCGGGAACAGGTTCGGCCCCAGCATCACGCCCGACACGCCCGCGTCGAAGACGAACAGAAGCGGCCGCACCAACAGGAAGAACACGAGCCCAAAGACGATCAGCACCTGGAACGGACCCCAGAACGCCCCCGGCCCGATCGTCTCGGCGCTGTCGATCACCCAGCCGGTGAACCGCGCAGCGACCAGTTCCGACGCCCCGGTCAGGAAGGTCACCAGCACCGCCAGCGCGATCGGGCCTTCCGCCCCGCGCAGCGCCCAGCGGATGAACGGCAGCAGCGCCTGCGGCGGCGGCCCCCCGGCAGGCTGGAACGGGTCGATCTTCGGCAGCAGGCGGCGGATCATTCCGCGGCCTCCGTCGCGTCCGCCACATCGGCCCCGATGAACCCGCCCGACTGCCGCGCCCAGAACCGCGCATAGAGCCCGCCCTGCGCCAGCAGCGCCTCGTGGGTCCCGTCCTCGACGATCCGGCCGTCGTCCAGCACCAGGATCCGGTCCATCCGCGCGATGGTGGACAGCCGGTGCGCGATGGCGATGACCGTCTTGCCCTCCATCAGCCCGTAGAGCGTGGTCTGGATCGCCGCCTCCACCTCGCTGTCGAGCGCGCTCGTCGCCTCGTCGAGGACGAGGATCGGCGCATCCTTCAGGATCACCCGTGCCAGCGCGATCCGCTGCCGCTGCCCGCCGGACAGCTTGACGCCCCGCTCGCCCACGCGCGCGTCATAGCCGGTGCGCCCCTCCGCGTCGCCCAGGCCGAGGATGAAGTCATGCGCCTCGGCCCGCTTGGCGGCCTCGATCATCTCGGCCTCGGTGGCGTCGGGCCGGCCATAGAGGATGTTCTCGCGGACCGAGCGGTGCAGCAGCGCGCTGTCCTGTTGCACCATGCCGATCTGCGCGCGCAGGCTGTCCTGCGTGACTGCCGCGATGTCCTGCCCGTCGATCAGGATGCGCCCGCCGTCGGCGTCGTAGAAGCGCAGCAGCAGCTTCACCAGCGTGGACTTGCCCGCGCCGGACCGGCCGATCAGGCCGACCTTCTCGCCCGGCTTCAGCGTCAGGCTGACCCGGTCCAGCCCGCCCGCGCCCTTGCCGTAATGGTGGCTCAGCCCGTCTAGCACGATCTCGCCCCGGGTCAGCGCCAGCGCGGGCGCGCCGGGCCTGTCGACCAGCGTGATCGGCTGGGCGATGGTCTCCATCCCCTCGGCCACCACGCCCAGCGACCGGAAGAAGGTCGACAGCGCCCACATGATCCAGCCCGTCATCGCGTTCAGCCGCAGCGTCAGCGCCGTCGCCGCCGCCACCACCCCGACCGAGGCCGCGCCCTGCGCCCACAGCCAGATCGCCCAGCCGACGACCGCCACGATCAGGAAGCCGTTCAGGAACACGAGGCAGATGTCCATCACGGTGAAGATGCGCATTTCCCGCGCGAAGGTCTGCCGCGCAGTCTCGATAGCCTCGCGGGCGTAGGCGATCTCGCGGTCATGGTGCGCGAACATCTTGACCGAGTGGATGTTGGTATAGCTGTCGACCACCCGGCCGGTGACCGCGCTGCGCGCATCCGAACTGGCCTGCGAGGCGGGACCGATCCGCGTCACCGTCCAGCGCACCAGCGCGACATAGAGCGCGAACCACACCAGCAGCGGCAGCACGAGGCGCGGGTCGCCGTCCAGCAGCAGCACCGCCGCGCCCACGAGGTAGGCGATGGAAAAGGTGATCGCGTCGAAGACCTGGAACACCGCGTCGCCCGCGGCGGGCGGGGTCTGCATGATCCGGTTCGCCAGCCGCCCGGCGAAGTCGTTCTCGAACCAGCCCACCGACTGCCGCAGCACCTGCCGGTGCGCGCGCCACCGGATCAGCGTCCCGAAGTTCGGCAGGATCGCGTTGTTCAGCAGACCCACGTCCAGTCCCTGCAGCAGCGGCCGCAGGACCAGGATGAACAGCGCCGCGCCGAGGAACTCCCAGCCATGCGTGACGAACACGGTGGACGGCTCGGCGCTGCCCAGCAGGTCGACGACCCGGCCCATGTAGGCGATCAGGCCGATCTCGACCGCCGCGACGATCACCGAGATCACCGCGGTCGCGGCGAACACTTTCCGGAACGGCTGCGAGTAGCCCCACAGGAACGGCCACAGCCGCGTCGGCGGGCGGTCCTCCGGCGGATACTCAACGTAGGGATCGACGAGGCGTTCGAAGAAGCGAAACATGGCGGCTCCTGTCCTGCCCGGCATATAGCCTGCAGATCACAGGAAAACCATGATCGCCGATCCCGCCAGCAGCGCCGCCATCGCCCCGTTGAACAGGCTCCACGCCCGGTCCGAGGTCAGAAGGTAGGTCAGCAGCGAGCCCGCGAAGCTCCAGAACAGGCAGACGAAGAGGTTGATGCCGGAAAAGGCGCTGGCCAGCCGCGCGGCCTCCTGCAGGGGCGGCAGACCGGCGGAATACCCGACCGAGGCCGCCAGCGCGATCGCCCAGACCTTCGGGTTCACCCACTGGAACAGCACCGCCTGCAGGAAGGTCCAGGGCCTGTCCCCCGCCTCGCGCCGCGCGGCGCGGGCCGCGGTCAGCAGCTTCCACGCCATCCACAGGATCCAGCCCGCCGCCGCCAGCTTCAGCCCCAGCGTCAGGCCGGGCAGGGTCAGCAGCAGCGCCCCCATGCCCAGCGCCGTCAGGCCCGAGGTCACGCCGACCCC
>JAUHZL010000271.1 GCA_030425945.1 Alphaproteobacteria bacterium
CATCGAGAACATCTCGCTGCCGCCCGAGGTCGAGGGGATGCTCGACAAGCGCACCTCGATGGGGATCGTCGGCGACCTGGCGAAGTTCCAGCAGTTCTCGGCCGCGCAGGCGATGACGGCGGCGGCGCAGAACCCGGGCGGCGACGGCGGCATGGGCGCCGGGATCGGCGCGGGCCTCGGGATGGCGATGGGCGCGCAGATGGCGCAAGGGCCCTGGGGCGCTCGGCCCGCGGCCCCGGCGGCGGCCGCCCCGCCGCCCCCGCCCCCGCCGCCGGTCGAGCATGTCTGGCACATCGCCGAGAACGGCGCGACCAAGGGCCCGTTCTCGAAGGCGTCGCTGGGGCGGATGGTGACCGAGGGCGCCCTGACCCGCGAGACGTTCGTCTGGACGCAGGGCCAGGACGGCTGGAAGAAGGCCGAGGAGGTGACCGAGCTGGCGCAGCTCTTCACCGTGCTGCCGCCCCCGCCGCCGCCCGGCGTCTGAGGCGGCCATGAGCGACACGACGGCGGCCCCGCCCCCTCCGCCCGCGCCGAAGGACCTGCACCGCTTCCCCTGCGAGGCCTGCGGTGCGGACCTGCGCTACCAGCCCGGCGCGACCGAGCTGGTCTGCGACCATTGCGGCCACCGGCAGGCGATCGAGGGCATGGCCCCCGCGCCCGGCAAGATCCTCGAGATCGACTATCTCGCGGCGCTGAAGGGTCTCGACGTGGCCGAGACCGAGGTGACCCGCGTCACCACCTGCCCGAACTGCGCCGCACAGGTCGAGTTCGACCCGGCCGTTCATGCCACCGAATGCCCGTTCTGCGCCACGCCCGTGGTGGCCGACACCGGCGAGAGCCGGCAGATCAAGCCGAAGGGCGTGCTGCCCTTCGCGCTGGACGAACGGACGGCCAAGCAGGCGATGACCGACTGGCTCGGGCGGCTGTGGTTCGCGCCGAACGGCCTGCAGCAATACGCCCGCAAGGGGCGGCGGCTGGAGGGGATCTACGTCCCGTTCTGGACCTACGACGCCCAGACCAAGAGCAGTTATTCCGGCCAGCGTGGCACGGTCTATTACGTGACCGAAAGCCGGATGCGCGACGGCAAGATGGAAAGCGTGCAGGTCCAGAAGGTCCGCTGGACCCCGGTCAGCGGCCGGGTCGCGCGGTTCTTCGACGACGTGCTGGTGCTGGCGTCGCGCTCGCTGCCGCGCGACCTGACCGACGCGCTCGAGCCGTGGGACCTGTCCGCGATGACCCCCTACACGCCCGAGATCCTCGCCGGGTTCCGGGCCGAGGCCTATACGGTCGAGTTGCCCGAGGGCCTCGACACCGCGCGGGCCTATATGGACCGGGTGATCCTGCGCGACGTGAAGTTCGACATCGGCGGCGACCGGCAACAGGTCCACCGGGTCGATACCGAGGTCAGCGCGGTCACCTTCAAGCACGTGCTGCTGCCGGTCTGGATCGCGGCCTACAAGTATCGCGGCAAGACCTATCGCTTCGTGGTGAACGGGCAGACCGGCAAGGTGCAGGGCGAACGCCCCTGGTCGGCCTGGAAGATCGCGGGCGCGGTGGTGCTGGGCCTGCTGGTGGCCGGGGTCATCGGCGCGATCCTGGCGGCGAACGGCGGCAACTGAGGCCACGTCGGGATTGCGCGGCGCGCCGTGTGCCGTTAGCCAAGAGGCCGATGTTAGCGATAACGGAGCGCGCCGGGACCGGTGCGCGAGGGAGGGACGGCGATGATCCTGTGTGCGGGCGAGGCCCTGATCGACATGCTGCCGCGCACGGCGGTCTCGGGCGAGGCGGCCTTTGCCCCCTATGCGGGCGGCGCGGTGTTCAACACGGCGATCGCTCTGGGGCGGCTCGGGACGCCGACCGGGTTCTTCACCGGGCTCTCGACCGACCTCTTCGGGCAGGTGCTGGAGGCGGCGCTGGCCGACAGCGGCGTGGACGCGGGGCGCGCTGCGCGCTCGGACCGGCCCACGACGCTGGCCTTCGTGACGCTGACCGACGGGCAGGCGCGCTATGCCTTCTACGACGAGGGCACGGCGGGCCGGATGCTGGCCGAGGCGGACCTGCCCGGCGATCTCGACGGGGTCGGGGCGCTGTTCTTCGGGGGCATCTCGCTGGCGGTCGAGCCCTGCGCGCAAAGCTACGAGACGCTCTGCCTGCGCGAAGCCGGGCGGCGGGTCATCATGCTGGACCCGAACGTGCGGCCGGGCTTCATCCGCGACGAGGCCGTCTATCGCGCCCGGATCGACCGGATGCTGGCGGCCTCGGACATCGTGAAGCTGTCGGACGAGGACCTGCACTGGCTGTTCGGACCGGGCGAGCTTGCGGCTTTGGCAAGCGCGGTGCTGGCGAAGGGGCCGAAACTGGTCTGCATCACCGAGGGAGCGGAGGGCGTGACCGGGTACACCGCCACGGGCGCGGTCCGCGTCGCGGCGCGCCGGGTCGAGGTGGTCGATACCGTCGGCGCGGGCGACACGTTCAACGCCGGGCTGCTGGCCGGGCTGTCGGACGCGGGGCTTCTGAACCGCGACGCGCTGGCGGCGGGACTGCCGGAGGACGGGCTGCGGGCCGCGCTCGACCTCGGCGTGCGGGCCGCCGCGGTGACCGTGTCCCGCGCCGGGGCCAACCCGCCGCGCCGGGCCGAGCTGTGAGGGCGCTGATCCAGCGCGTCAGCATGGCGCGGGTCGAGGTCGGCGGCGCCGTGATCGGCGAGATCGGGCCGGGCGTGCTGGCGCTGGTCTGCGCGATGCAGGGCGACGGGCCGGAGAAACCGGCCGCGCTGGCCGCGAAGATCGCCAAGCTGCGGATCTTCAAGGACGAGGCGGGGAAGATGAACCGCTCGCTGCTGGACATCGGCGGCGCGGCGCTGGTGGTCTCGCAGTTTACGCTGGCGGCCGACACGCGCTCGGGGAACCGGCCGGGCTTCTCGACCGCCGCCCCGCCCGACGAGGGCGCGCGGCTCTACGAGGCGACGGCGGCGGCCTTGCAGGCGCTCGGCGTGCCGGTGGCGACCGGGCGGTTCGGGGCCGACATGGCGGTGTCGCTGGTCAACGACGGGCCGGTGACGATCTGGCTGGAGGTCTGACGGGCGGCGGGACCGGCCGTGCGGGTGCGCGGGCCGGGGGTCGGCGGCAGGCGTTCGGCCGGGGCTGTGGGGCTGGCGGCCAGACCGGCCCCGCGTCCCGGTGGCAACGGGTCCGGGGGACAAACACGAGACACCGTGGATTCGGAACGCAGACGACCTGCCGCACTGCCGAAAGCGCGTGTCCGGCGAGGAGACACTCCGGCGGTCCGCCGAAAGACTTTGCCGCGCGCCGCCCTAGTGCATCGGTCCCTCCGATCCCTCGGGCACGTGGATGGTGTGACGGGCGCGGCCGCCGGACTTGGAGGCATAGGTTGCGCGGTCGGCGTCCTCCAGCATCCGGGCGGCGGCGGGGTCGGCCGCGCCTGTTGGGGCTGGCGGCTAGACCTGCGCCGCATGGCGGCAGCGACCGGGTCCGGAGACGGACGGCGGTCACCGAGGGTGCCCGCTGCGCTGCAGGAAGCCGGGCGTCGGCAAGTACACCCTCCGGTGTTCCGCTGAACGACCGTGCCGCGCGTCGCCCTAGTGCATCGGTCCCTCCAACCCCTCGGGCACGTGGATGGTGGGACGGGCGCGGCCGCCGGACTTGGAGGCATAGGTCGCGCGGTCGGCGTCCTCCGGCATGCGGACGGCGGCGGGGTCGGTCGTTCGGGTGCGCGGGCCGGGGGTCGGTGGCAAGAGACTGGCCGGGCCTGTCGGGCCTTGCGGCCGGATCGGCCCCGCGTCGAGCCGGCGACCGGGTCCGGGTCCGGGGGTGGACGGTGGCCACCGAGGGTGGCAGGTGCGCTGCCGAAAGCGCGTGTCCGGCGAGGAGACACTCGGGCGGTCCGCCGAAAGACTTTGCCGCGCGCCGCCCTAGTGCATCGGTCCCTCCGACCCCTCGGGCACGTGGATGGTGTGACGGGCGCGGCCGCCGGACTTGGAGGCATAGGTCGCGCGGTCGGCGTCCTCCAGCATCCGGGCGGCGGCGGGGTCGTCGTAGAAACTGGAGACGGTGGTGCCGATGCTGGCCGAGATCCGGCAGGGCCGTCCGTCCCAGTCGAGCGGCTCTTCCAGCCGGGCGATGATGCGCCGGGCGATGCGGTCGAGCAGGCCGAGATCGTCGCAGTCGCGCAGGATCACGAGGAACTCGTCGCCGCCGACCCGGGCCACCACGTCGTCGCGCCGGGTCTCCTCGCGCAGGACGCGGGCCACCTGTTGCAGCACCGCGTCCCCGGCGGCATGGCCCAGCGTGTCGTTCACCGCCTTGAAGTGGTCGAGGTCCACATGCATCAGCCCGAAGCGCGGCCCCGGCACCGCGGTCAGCCCGGCCAGCGCGGCATCGGCGGCGCGGCGGTTGGCCAAGCCGGTCAGGGTGTCGGTCATCGCCTGCGCCTCGGCCACGGTCTTGGCACCGCGCAGCCGTTCGTTGATACCAAGGGCTGCGATCATTGACCCACTTTCGCCCAATCTCTGGTTCCGATTGACGTGATGACTTCCGGTAGGGCGATCAGGTTGTTCCACGCCTGACACCCTGCATGGAGGATTGCGTCGTAG
>JAUHZL010000272.1 GCA_030425945.1 Alphaproteobacteria bacterium
CCGAGGTAGTTCAGCATCACGTAGGGATGCGCGTCCGCGACGGTCGGGTGGGCGAAGGCGCCCGGGGCCTTGCCCGGCTTCACGCCCGCGTCGATCCAGCCCTTGTCGAAGAACGGCTCGGCGATCCGCGCCATCTCGGGGTCGAAGGCGGCATAGGCCGACAGCACCGTCTCGCGCGCCTCGTCCCAGCCCACGGTCGGCAGCGGCGCCGTCTGGAGCGGTGCGTTGCGGTCCCAGACCTCCAGCCGGTCCAGCCCCATCCATTTCGCCTTCAGCGCGTAGTAGCGATGCGACAGCTTCGGATAGGCCGCGACCACCGCGTTGCGCAGCGCCTCGACCACCTCCGGTTCGACATGGTTCGACAGGTGCCGGCCCATCTGCGGGGTCGGCAGGCCGCGCCAGCGGTCGGTGATTTCCTTTTCCTTCGCCAGCGTGTTGTGGACCCGCGCGAAGAGCCGGACGTTCTGCCCGAAGACCTCGGCCAGCGCCCGCGCACCGGCCTCGCGCCGGGACCGGTCGGTATCGGACAGCAGGTTCAGCGTCGCCTCGATCCCCAGCGTCTCGCCATCGACCTCGAACTCGAGCCCCGCGACGGTCTCGTCGAACAGCCGGTTCCACGCCGCGGCCCCCACGGTGGACTGGTCGTGCAGGAACTTCTCCAGCTCGTCCGACAGCTGGTAGGGGCGCATCGCCCGCAGCCGGTCGAACACGGGCTTGTAGCGCGCCAGATCGGCGTTGGCCTCGAACATGCCGTCGAGCGCCGCATCGTCGAGCCGGTTGACCTCCAGCGAGAAGAACACCAGCGGCGTGGTCAGCGCGGTGATCCGGTCCTGTGCGTCCGACATGTACTTGGCGCGGCCCGCATCGGTGGTGTTCTGGTAATAGCGCAGACCGGCATAGGACATGATCCGGCCGCCCACGCTGTCGATCCGCTCGTAGCGCAGCACGCAGTCCAGCATCCCGGCCGCGTCGAGCGTTTCCAGCTTGCCCTCGTAATCGGCGGCGAAGCTCTTGCAGGCCTCCTCCAGCCAGTCCCAGTCGCGCTTGATCTCGGGCGCGTCCGGCGCCGGGTAGAGATCGGTCAGGTCCCACTCGGGCAGGTTGCCGAACGGTGCGCCCCCGGCCTCGGCAGCGGCATCCTTCACGGGAAAGGGCAGGGGAAACGGGGTCATGGTCGGGCCTTCCTGTCGGTCTCGGTTGGTCCAGACATAAGCCGCGGGCCTGCCGAGGGGTAGGGGGCGGCGCGGGAAAGTCCCGGCTCTGTCAGCCGATCGCGACCAGCATCGCGCCGAGGGCGATCAGCCCGACGCCGGTCCACGCCATGCCGGACAGCCGCTCGCCCAGCAGCAGGGCCGCCAGCACCGCCACGAAGACCACGCTCAGCTTGTCCACCGGGGCGACCCGCCCGGCATCGCCCAGCTTCAGCGCCCGGAAGTAGCACAGCCACGAGGCCCCGGTCGCCAGTCCCGACAGCCCGAGATAGACCGCCGCCCGCCCGGTGATCGTGCCGATACCCGACAGCTTGCCGCTGGCCCAGACGAGGCCGCCCAGCACCACCGCGACGACCAGCGTCCGCAGCCAGGTCGCGAGGTCGGGATCGACCGTTTCCACCCCCGTCTTGGCCAGCAGCGCCGTCGCCGCCGCGAAGAGGGCGGCCAGCACCGCCCAGACCTGCCAGCTTGCCATCAGCGCCGCCATGCGCCGTCCTCCTAGAACTGCCAGTCCACCCGCACTGCCGCACCCTGCGCCCGGTAGCCCGTCGTGCCAAGCCCGTCGCGGTAGACACCGGCGCGCGCGCTCAGCCCGTTGCGCGCCGCGAACTCGGCCCCGAGGTCGATCCGCCCCCGCGCCGTGTCGGGCAGCGTCGTGGACGGGACCCCGCCGCTGGAGGACTGCTGGTAGGCCCAGTGGGCGGCCAGCCCCATGGTCAGCGTCAGGGTTCCGGTGGCGGGCAGGCGCAGGTCGCCGCCCACGACCGCCTCGCCCAGCGTGAAGGCCTGCGCGGCGACCGCCATGCCGCCAGCGGTGAAGCCCTCCAGGCTTTCACGCACGTAACCGACCGAGGTGCGCGGGCTCAGCACGACACCCGAGGCCCCGAGCGGGGTGGTCCCGGTCAGCTGCGCCGTCGCGAGCACCCGCGCCCCGTCCACGTTGCGGGCGGTGTTGCCCGCCCCGAGGGTCACGTCGTTCAGGGTGCGCCCGACCAGGAGCCGCCCGTCGAAGCTGAGCCCGTTGCCAAGCTCCTGCACGACGTAGGGCCCCGCCGCCAGCCCGCGCCCCGCCACCTCGGCGCCCACGGGCCCGGTGTGGGTGCCGAGGTCGATCTGCACCAGCGCGCCCACCGCGCCGCCCGCCGTCTCGTGCTGGAGGCCGAGCGTCGCCATCCCGAAGGAGAGCCGGTTTGTGCCGGTCTCGGACCAATGCCCCTGCACGGCCAGCCAGACCGGCCCGCCCCCGGTGTCGAGCGCAAAGGTCCCGACCCCGCGCGTGGCCTGTACGGCGATGCCGCCGCCGCCCGGTCCGGTGCGCGTGCGCAGGTCGGGTTGCGCCGCCAGCAGGGCCGCGGCCCGCGCCTGGAGCGCGTCCTGCACGATCTGCGGCCCGTCGTAGACGGTCAGACCCAGCGCGTTCGAGGCGGTGTTGGCATTGCCGTTCAGGTCGTTGGCGACGCCCGCCGCGACCGAGACCTCGACCGGTCCCGGCCCGGCGGGGGTGATCGTGGCGGTGTACTGGCTGGCCGAGACGGTCGCGAAGGCCGCCACCGTGGCGTTGGTCGCGGTGATGTCGCCCTGGACGAACCCGGTGACGTCCTCGGTGAAGGTGAAGGTCGCGGTGAAGGGCGTCCCCGCCGTCGCGCTGGTGGCCGCCGTGGTGACGGTGACGCCGGGCGGGGTCGTGTCGAACACGCTGCCCGCGCCATCCAGCGTGATCGCGCTGCGGGCGACCGACACCTCACCGCCCGCGTCCGTGACGCCGAGGATCGTTAAGACGGCGGTGTAGGCGCGTCCGTTGAAGTCCGTGGCGCTGATCGTGCAGGCGACGTTGGTTGCGGTCTGGAAGAACCTCAGGCTCTCCCGGTTGGGGAGTGGCGGCGCCCGCGGAAGCACCTCGTCGGTGCAGACCACGCTGGTCAGGGTGGACGCGCCGTTGCCGTCGGTTTCGACGAGCAGGTTGAACGTCGGCTGCCCGGTCCCCGCAGTGATGGACGTCTCGACCTGGTTGGTCGCGGCCGGGATCGGCCCGGTGCGGCACTGCGGCGCCCCGTCGTCCCAGTAGCCGAAGTTGGTGACTGCGGCGGCCGCCGGGCTGGTGTTGGCCGGGCAGGTGGTCTGGGCGTCGGCGCGGCCCGGGGCGATCCCCAGCAGGGCGAGCGCGATCAGGACGGGCAGAAGCCCTCGGGCAAGTACGCTGCGCAAACCTGACCCTTCCGATATCCTGGATGGACAAGGATAGGCCCCCGCACCGAGGGCGCGGCAATCAGAAATATCGAAAGGATGTAAGCGCTTCGGGCCGTCACGGCGGCCCCGGACTGGTCTGTTTCGAACATCGCCGGGTTATGCACAGAATCATCGGCCTCAGAGAAGGGCGCGCAGGCTGTCCAGCGTGTCGGCCTCGGCAGCGGGCTTGTCGCGCCGCCAGCGCAGCATCCGGGGAAAGCGCAGCGCGATCCCAGACTTGTGGCGCGGGCTGGGCTGGATGCCCTCGAAGCCGATCTCGAACACCAACTCGCCCGGCACCTGCCGCACCGGGCCGAAGCGTTGCAGGGTGTTCTTGCGCACCCAGGCGGTGATCTCGCGGAACTCGGCGTCGGTCAGCCCGGAATAGGCCTTGGTGAAGGGCACCAGCGCATCGCCGTCCCAGACCGCGAAGGTGTAGTCGGTGAAGAGGTTGGCGCGCCGCCCGTGCCCGGCCTGCGCATAGATCATCACCGCGTCCACGCTGAGCGGGTCGACCTTCCATTTCCACCAGTCGCCCTTGCGCCGCCCGCCGACATAGGGCGCGCTCCGGCGCTTCAGCATCAGCCCCTCCGCGCCCCGCGCCCGGCTGGTCTCGCGCAGGGCGGCCAGCGCCGCCCAGTCGTCGAAGCCGACCTCCGGCGACAGCCGCAGCGGCACGTCGTCCGGCAGCCCGTCGGTCAGCGTGGCAAGGCGCGCGCGGCGCCGGGCCAGAGGGGCGGCGCGCAGGTCCTCGCCGCCCGCCTCCAGCAGGTCATAGGCCAGCAGGATCACCGGCGCCTCGGCCAGCAGCTTCTTCGGCACCGTCTTGCGCCCGATCCGGGTCTGGAGCGCGGCGAAGGGCAGGGGGGCACCGTCACGCCAGCCGAGGATCTCGCCGTCGAAGACCGTGCCCTCCGGCACGAAGTCGCGCAGCCGGGCCAGTTCCGGGAACCGGTCGGTCATCAGTTCCTCGCCGCGCGACCAGACGAAGTGCTGCCCGCCGCGCAGGATCACCTGTCCCCGGATGCCGTCCCATTTCCACTCGGCCAGCCAGTCGGCCGGTGGCCCAAGCGCCTGCACGCCGTCCTCGACCTGGTAGGCGAGGCAGAACGGATAGGGTTTCGACAGGTCCGCCTCCGGGTCGCGGGTCAGCACGAGGCTC
>JAUHZL010000273.1 GCA_030425945.1 Alphaproteobacteria bacterium
GCGGCTGGGTCTCGGACCACGCGGTGGTCGATACCGACCTCAACACGCTGCATGTCTTCACCGGGCTCGAGATCCGCGCCATTCCGCCGAACCGGCAGAAACTCCTGCGCGCCACCGCCGCCTGAGCCGGGCCGCCCGCGCAATCCCCCTTGGCAGCCGGGCCGGAACCGCCTACCTCCGCGCGCATGGCCCGCGCACCGCTTCTCCAGCTCTCCGACATCGCCCTCACCTTCGGCGGCAATCCCGTGTTCGACGGGCTCGACCTCGTCGTTCAGCCCGGCGACCGCGTCGCCCTCGTGGGCCGGAACGGCTCGGGCAAGTCCACTCTGATGAAGGTGATGGCCGGCCTCGTCGAGCCGGACCGCGGCAGCCGCGTGCTGTCGCCCGGCACCACGACCGGCTACATGGAACAGGATCCGACCTTCGAGGGTTTCGCGACCCTCGGGGACTATGCCGCGGCCACCCTGCCCGCGGGCGAGGCCTACCGCGTCGAGATGGTCGCCGAGGGCCTGAAGCTGAACCCCGACCTCAGCCCGGACCGGGCCTCGGGCGGCGAACGCCGCCGCGCCGCGCTGGCCCGCCTGCTGGCCGAGGACCCGGCACTGATGCTGCTCGACGAGCCGACGAACCACCTCGACATCGAGGCGATCGGCTGGCTCGAATCCCACCTCGCCCAGACCCGCGCCGCCTTCGTGCTGATCAGCCACGACCGCGCCTTCCTGAACGCGCTCGCGCGCGCCACGCTCTGGATCGACCGCAGCGTGGTGCGCCGCATGGACAAGGGCTTTGCCCATTTCGAGGAGTGGCGCGACAAGATCTGGGACGAGGAGGACGAGGCCCGCCACAAGCTCGACCGCAAGATCAAGGCCGAGGCGCGCTGGGCCGTCGAGGGCATCTCCGCCCGCCGCAAGCGCAACCAGGGCCGGGTGCGGGCGCTGCAGGGCCTGCGCGCCGAACGGGCCGCGCAGATTCGTCGCCAGGGTCCCGCCGCCATGGACCTCGCCGAGGGCCAGCAATCCGGCAAGCGCGTGATCGAGGCGAAGGGGATATCGAAGTCCTACGGCGACCGCGTCATCCTGAAGCCCTTCGACCTGCGCGTGCTGCGCGGCGACCGGGTCGCCTTCGTCGGGCCGAACGGCGTCGGCAAGACCACCCTTCTCAAGATGCTCACCGGCGAGATCGCGCCCGACGCGGGCAGCGTGACGCTGGGCACCAAGCTCGAGATGGCGGTCTTCGACCAGACACGCGCGCAGCTCGACCCCGATCTCAGCCTGTGGGACAGCCTGACCTCCGACCCGCAGACCGGCGTCAACGGCCGGTCGGACCAGGTCATGGTGCGCGGCGTGCCGCGGCACGTGATGGGCTACCTCAAGGACTTCCTCTTCACCGAGGAGCAGGCCCGCGGCCCGGTCCGCGCCCTGTCGGGCGGCGAGAAGGCGCGGCTGCTGCTGGCCAAGATCATGGCGCGCGAGTCGAACCTGCTGGTGCTCGACGAACCGACGAACGACCTCGATGTCGAGACGCTCGATTTGCTGCAGGAGTTGCTCGACGACTATCCCGGCACCGTGCTTCTGGTCAGCCACGACCGCGATTTCCTCGACCGGGTCGCCGCCACGACCATCGCGATGGAGGGAGACGGCCGCGCCACCGTCTATGCCGGCGGCTGGTCCGACTACCGCAGCCAGCGCGCCGAGGCACCGACGTCGCACCGACGCGATACCGACGTGAAACCGACGTCGGCACCGACGCCCGTCGCCGCCCCGAAAGCGGCGTCGAAACCGGCCGCGAAGAAGCCCGGCCTCAGCTTCACCGAGAAGCACCGCCTCGACAGCCTGCCCGGTGAAATCGCCCGGCTGGAGGCGGAAATCGGCAAGCTGACCGAGCTTCTGGCCGATCCGGACCTCTTCACCCGCGAGCCGGTCAAGTTCCGCAAGGCGACCGAGGCGCTGAGCGAACGTCAGGCGCGGCTCTCGGCCGCCGAGGACGAGTGGCTGGTGCTCGAAGAGAAGGCAAGCGCTTGATCCTCAAGCGGATATTCGCCCGCACCGCGCCCCCGATCCGGCGCCAGATTGGCCCCCTTGGCCGCAAGCCCGACCTGATCTGCATCGGCGCCCAGAAGGCCGCCACGACCTGGGTGTTCCGCGTCCTCGCCGCCCGCCCGGACACCTGGACCCCGCCGATCAAGGAAGTCCATTTCTTCAATCACCTGCACGTCGCAGCCCATCCCTGGACCGAATGGCTGGTGCGCCAGTACCTGACCGCCGCCGAAGCCAGCTACATCCGCGACACGCCCCTGCCCGACCCGGAGTATCTGGAGTGGCTCAAGGTGCTGAAAACCCCGCCGATTCTCGACGAGGCCTGGTACCAGCGCCTGTTCGCGCCCGCGCCCCCGGACCGGCTGGCGCTGGAGGCAACGCCGGAATACTCGGTCGTCCCGCCCGAAGGCCTCGACCACATCGCGGCCTTCCTGCCCGAAACGCGCTTCATCTACATGATCCGCGACCCGGTCACCCGCGCCCTGTCTCACCTCCGGATGAACCTCAGCCGGCAGGAGACCCTGCCCGAGACCGAGGCCGACTGGGACGCGGTCGCGGCCGATCCGGCGCTCTGGGAGCGCGGCGACTACGCCAGCTATGTCCCTCGCTGGAAAGCGAAATTCGGCCCTGACCGGCTGTTGTTCCTCCCCTACGGCGACGTGGCCGCGCGCCCGGCGGCGACGCTCCGGGCCATCGAGCGCTTCGCGGGTCTTGCCCCGCACACGCCGCACAACCTGAAGAAGCGGATCAACAAGACCCGCCCGATCCCGGTGCCCGACCGCATCAAGGCCAGGATCGCGGAGCAGTTCGCCCCGCAACGCGACTTCGTCCTGAGGGAGTTCGGGCGGGACTTCGCGTCCCGCACCTGATCCTTAGCCGTCGAGCAGCGTGCCCGCGTCCACCCGGCCGAGGTTGCCGAGCAGCTGGCGGATGAAGCTCACGCCTTCGATGTTGCTGTCGGTCACGCGGCGGTTGAGGGCGATGACCTCGCCGTCCTGCAGGCCGAAGCGCTCGATGTTGCGCACGCGCCCGCCACGGTCGAAGGTGATCGCGACCACCTGCCGCTCGATTTCCTGCGGCGCGCGGTAGGCGTAGCTCTCGAAGCGGCTCTCGACGTAGTACCAGCCGGTCTCGTTCACGACACCCGCCGCCGTCGGCTGGCCGATCTTCTCGGCCACGCTGTCGCGGGACTCGCCCACGGAAATTTCCGCCAGTTCCTGCTCGGTCGGCGCATAGCCGTGATTCCGGTATGTCGCCGAACAGGCCGCGAGCGCCACGCCGAGCACAAGCCCCAGTCCGATTCCGCGCGCGCGCTTCCACGCCGTGCGGGGAGTGACCGTTTCGATCCCGCTCGCCTGATCCATGCCCGACCGCCTCTTTTCGCCGTGCCTTCGCACCTTTACCCTGCGATACAGAATAGAACGCCCCGGTTCAAGCGCGCGCCGCGTGTCGCCGGGCCAAGCTTCTGGGAGTGTGCCATGTCCTCCGACCGCCCCGATCCCGCAGCCCCCCTCAGGCTGTCGGAGATCCCCCGTCGCAAGCCGACGCGCCTGTCCTTCCGGCCGGAGGGCGACGCGCTGGCCGGACTGCGGACCCGCCTCGACCTGCTCGGCCTGTCGAAGGTGGCCTTTGCCGGCGAACTGGTGCCGCGCGGCAAGACCGACTGGGACTTCACCGGCACGCTGGGCGCCACCGTGGTGCAGCCCTGCGTCGCGACGCTGGCCCCGGTGACGACCCGGATCGACGAGCGCATCGAGCGCCGCTACCGCGCCGAGGACCCGCTGGCCGAGGTCACCGGCGAGGTCGAGATGCCCGAGGACGACGCCCTCGAACCGCTGCCCGAGGTCTTCGACCCTATGGCGGTGCTGGAGGAAGCGCTGGCCCTCGCCCTGCCGCCCTGGCCGCGCGCACCCGGGGCCGCGCCCGCCCGCACCAGCGCCACGCCCCCCGGGGCGCAGGTGCTCGACGACGCGGCGGTCCGGCCGTTCGCGGGGCTGGCCGCCCTGCGCGACAAGCTCGGTCCGGCCGAGGACTGACGCGCGATCGGCCCGCGCCTGACCCCGCGGCAAGACCCCTGAAAGCGAGGGTGGCCCTGCCGTGCAGAGCGTGCGAAAAGGCCCTTGCGCCGGAGCAGAATCGCAGTATGTTCCCGGCCTCGTTTACACCCCTGACGACCCGGCGAGCGCGCGGCCCGAAAGCCCGCGGCGGGCGTTCTCCGAAACCGGGTCCGTCGGGCCCCAGATACAAGCACCGAGGTCCCTCGATGGCAGTCCCCCAGAACCGAGTCACGCGGTCCCGCCGCAACATGCGCCGCGCGCACGACGGCCTGACCGCCGGCAACCCGAACGAATGCTCGAACTGCGGCGAACTCAAGCGCCCGCATCACGTGTGCCCGTCCTGCGGCCACTATGCGGACCGTGAAGTGATCGCCACGGCCGGCGAGGTCGACCTGGACGAAGACGCGGCCTGAGGGCCCTGGCCAACCGGCTGATCCCCCATGACACGGACGGAGCGACAGGGCGGTGAGACGGGCGCTCGGCCCGGGACCCCGCCCGGA
>JAUHZL010000274.1 GCA_030425945.1 Alphaproteobacteria bacterium
TCGGTCACCGAGCTCGAGCGCCTGCTCTCGGCGCGGCAGGCCGCCGTCAGCCAGCAACTCAGCCGGCTGCGCCTCGAGGGGCTGGTCGAGCCGCGACGGGACGGCAAGACGATCTACTACAGGTTGACCGACCGCCGCGCGACGCGCATTCTCGACGTGGTCTACGAGTTGTTCTGCAAGGACGACTGACGGCTGCCGGACGGCGAAAGACCGGGCGCAGCCGGACCAAGGGAGGATAGCATGTTCGAGGGTGTGTCCGACGCGGCACTCGCGGCCGGGGTGGGCCTTTTCGGGGGCGTTCTGCTCGGTCTGGCGGCGCGGCTGGGACGATTCTGCACGATGGGCGCGATCGAGGATGCGCTCTACGGGCACGACCTGACCCGGCTCAGGACCTGGGGACTGGCCATCGGGCTGGCGGCCATGGGGGTGTTCGCCCTCGTCGGGGCCGGGGTGATCCCCTTGAGCGAGACGGTCTACCATTCCCTGCCCTGGAGCCCGGTTGCGACGATCCTCGGTGGGCTGCTCTTCGGCTACGGCATGGCCATCGCGGGCAACTGCGGGTTCGGCGCGCTCGCGCGGCTCGGCGGCGGCGACATGCGGAACTTCGTGATCGTCCTCGTGGTCGGCATCTCGGCCTACGCGGTCCTGTCCGGTCCCTTCGCCGCGGCCCGCGTGGCGTTCGAGGCCGCGACCGCCCTGCCCGTCAGCGCAACGCCGGGCTATGCCGGGGCGCTGTCCGCGCTGACCGGCGCACCGCTCTGGGCGACGGGCATGGCCCTTGGGGCGCTGATCTGCGCCGCCGCGCTGTCAGGGGGCCTTATCCGCAAGCCCAAGGCGCTGGCGACCGCGTTCCTCGTCGCGCTGGCCGTGGTCAGCGGGTGGGGAGGCACCGCGTGGATCGCGACGCACGGCTTCGATCCGCAGCCGATCCTGTCGCACACCTTCTCGTCCCCTGTCGGCGAGACCATGCTCTGGGTGATGACCGCCTCGGGCGGCGGGCTGGGCTTCGCGGTCGGCTCGGTCACCGGGGTGCTGGCGGGGGCCTTCCTCGGCTCGCTCGTGAAGGGGCATTTCCGCTGGGAGGCCTGCGAGGACCCGCGCGAGTTGCGCCGCCAGATCTTCGGCGCGGCGCTGATGGGCGTCGGGGCCGTCCTCGCGATGGGCTGCACCATCGGGCAGGGCGTCTCGGCCTTCGCCGTCTTCGCGTGGTCCGCACCTCTGGTGCTGGCGGCGATCTTCGTCGGCGCCGCCTTCGGCCTGCGCCAGCTCATCAGCGGGTTCGCCCCGGCGGAATGACCGCTCAGGGCCAGTCGAAACCGACGACCACGACCGCCGCGTAGGGCGTCGTCCCGCGCGGCAGGACGAGGGTGCCCAGCGCCTGCGCGTCCGGGGCGAAGGCCCTGACCCGCGCCAGCACCGCCTCGGCATCGGTCTCGCCCAGCCGTCCCGGGGCGAGGTAGATCGCCCGCGCGCCGCTGTCGGGGGCGGGGTGGAAGGCGAAATGGTGCGGGGTGTCGCCCAGCACGGCCATCGGCAACGCCTGCCCCAGCCCCTGTGCCAGCCCGGTGCCCATCTGCCCGGCCTCGATCCAGCTTTCCGCCGCGACAACCTCCACCCCGTCGAGCGCACCCGCCGCCTGCAGCGCGGGGGCGAGGCCCGACCAGTCGAAGACGTCGATCGTGTTGTCCCACTCAGGCAGCGGATCGCTGCCGCGGGTCAGCAGACCGCCGGGCGCGTGGACGACGATGGCCAGCGCCAGCGCCCAGAGCGGCACCGCGCTGATCCCCAGCGCCCAGCGCCAGCCGCGGGCGGGCGCGCGCGCCAGCCAGGGCCCCGCCAGCGGCAGCGCGAAGACGAAGCCCGGCAGGCTCCAGTGCGGGAAGGACGCATCCGAGACGAGGAAGATCAGGTTGAAGACCACGATGGGCCACAGCGCCAGATGCGCGAGGACCTTCTCGCCGTCCGTCCCCCGCAGCGCCCGCACCGCCGCCAGCAGCGCCAGCACGAAGGTCGCGGGCAGCAGGTAGACCATCTGGCCCGCCAGCATCAGCGCGAAATTGACCGGCTGCAGGCTGCGCGCCGTGCGCGAGCCGTGGAAGGCGAAGCTGGCCCAGTCGGTCGAGAGGTTCCACAGGATCACTGGCGCGAGGCCGGTCAGCGCCAGCACCGTCGCCAGCCAGAAGCCCGGCCGCGCGAACCAGCCCCAGCGTCCGGTCACGGCCATGAAGGACAGCACGCCGAAGGGGATCAGCCCCGCCTGGTATTTCGAGCCGAGCGCGATGGCGAGGCCGACGCCCCCCAGCGCCCATGTCCCGAGGCCCGCCGACGGGTCCCGCACCAGCCGCACGAGCGCCAGCGCAGCCAGCGCCCCGCCCATGTTCAGCACCGCGTCCGGCAGCACGAAGAGGCCCGAGCCGAACACCATGTGCGGCGCGAGGCTCCACAGGATGACGGTCCAGAGCCCGGCCCGCAGGCCGCCGAGGTCGCGCGCGATCTTCCACAGCACCGCGCCCGTCACCATCCCGCAGACCAGCGACGGCAGGCGGTAGGCCAGCGCGCTCTCGCCGAAGACCTGCGCCGACCAGACCGGCGCCCAGAAGCTGAGCGGCGGATGGTCGTAGAAGCTCCACGAGAAGACCCGCGCCGCGGCGATGGCATAGGCCTCGTCCACGCCGAGCGGGAAGGTCATCGCGATGGCGAGCTTGACCAGCCCGGCGAGGGTCAGGATCACCACCGCCTGCCGCCGGGCGGCGGGGTCGGTCAGCGCACCCACAGCTTGGCCCGCTTGATCTCGTTGCGGATCGCCTGCTCCTTGGCCGGCAGGTTCGCCCGGTCGAAGAGCGCCCGGACCGCGTGGCCCTTGCCCTGGTAGATCATCTTGCGGAACGGGGCGTAGAGTTTCAGCACTTTCTTGACCTTGTTGGGCGCGGTGATGCGTTCGAGCGTCTCGACCACCGCATCGCGTTCGCGGGCATAGAGCAGCGGCATCAGCCGCCAATGGCACGTCACCGCCCCGTCGAGCAAGCCGGTGAAGGGCGGCCGCCCGCCCCCGCCCGCGTGGATCGCCAGCGGCAGCGCGACCTGGTCGAGCCACGGATCGAGCGACTGCCCGTCCAGTTCGGGTGGCGGGTCGTCGCGGATCGCGGTCGCGAAGCGCAGGAAGTCCGCCCCGAAGCGCGCCGGATCGCCGCCGTAGAACCAGCCCGCGTTGAAGTAGAGATACCGCTCCCAGTAGTTCACCGGGAAGCCCGGGTCCTGCGAGGACGCGAAGTCGAGGCCGAACCGGTCGTAGAGCGCGCCCCAGATGGCGGCATAGTCCGGCCCGTAAAGCTGCGGCTGCGGCCAGGTCCCCTCGCGCTTCATGCTGGCCGAGGGCCGGTCGAAGTCGAACGGCACCCGGCGCGGGTCGTCGAGGATCAGCGTGTCGGTATCGAGAAAGAGGAACGGCACCTCCGGCTCCAGCACCGACAGCGCCTCGATCTTGTTGCCATGCGGATAGCTGGCCCCGAAGGCGCGGCTCTCGAAGGGCCGGATCTCGGCCCCGAGATCGAGCAGCAGCGCGCGCACCTCCGGGGTCGAGATGCGGGGATCGGCGCCCTTCCACAGCGGCCCGGGCTGCGGCTCGGCCAGCACCAGCTTGCCCGGGTAGTCCGGCGCGGCCGCCCGGAGCGACAGCGCCAGCAGGGCCGCCTCGAATTCGAGCCGCCCGCCCTGCACCACCGCCAGAAGGGTCGGCGCGGCCGGGGGATTGTCGCTCTTGCCCATGTCGCCTGCTCTCGGGTTCTTGCCTCGGGCCGGACTATAGCCCCGACCGGGGGCGGCCCGAAACCCGGCCCGTGCGCGCGGGGGCTGGCGGTGCTCCGCGCTTGCCAAACCGGCAGAGCGGGCGAACACTGGCCCCGCGTTCCCGGCCCGGAAGGAGACCCCGATGCCCCGCCGCCTTGCCCCGCTTGCCGTCGCCCTGTGCCTCGTCCCGGCCCTCGCGCCCGCGCAGACCTTCACCACCGCCGCCGAGGTCCGGCCGATCCTGACCGCCACCCAACCGCAATGGATCGCGGTGCGGCTCTGGGACGGGCAGGACCTGCTCTACTTCGCCAACCTGCTGGCCTGGCGCTGCGGGGTGAAGCGAATCTCCTACGCGATCAACGGGGCCGACACCCTGACGCCGCTGAAGATGGAGCCCTGCCACGAGGGCGAAGCCGCACCGAACGCCCTGAAGGTAACCGACATCCTGCCCTACGTCGCCTTCGGACCCAACGAGATCGAGACGATCACTGTCGAGGTGCTCTACGACGACGGCGGAAGCGTCCGCCACGACTACGCCCGCGCGGCGGTGGCGATCCAGTAGGATTTTCTGGGGGAGAAGTGGTGGGCGACCCTGGAATCGAACCAGGCGTGGGTCTCCCCGGCGGAGTTACAGTCCGCTGCCGCACCTTGCAGCCCGTCGCCCGCAGCCGGGGCATTGCCTCCGGCGCGACGGCGGGGATAGCCGGGGGGCGGCGGGGGGTCAAGGGGCCTGACGCGGCTTGCGCGGAATTTCTGGGCGGCCCGTCCCCCTGCCCCGGCTGGACACGCGCCCG
>JAUHZL010000007.1 GCA_030425945.1 Alphaproteobacteria bacterium
GGCGTCGAGGAAAATCTGCATGACCGGAGGCTCCAAGATGATGAGTCCACCATCCAGAATCCATCACGCCGACCGGCGCAACCCACTCAAACCCCCTGCCAAGCCCAAAAGCGATTCTCCTGGGAGGCAAGGCGGAAGAAAGCATTCGCTCTTCGCTCACAAGGTCCAAGGAACTAGGGAGAGTTAATGACTCATCTTCCATGATACCTGCGCGACTACTAGGCCCGGATACAGCGGTCAGGGCGAAAGACAGAATGATGGGAATCAGCTTTCGCATGCCGTGACAACCGCTGCTCTTGTTCTGAACTATGAACGCATAGCGGCCGTGCATACCTCTAGCGCGAGAGCTAGGATATACTACAAAGTATGGTGGTCCAGACAAAAAAACTGGACATCACTAGACGTTGGCGGTTTTAGCATATTTCTCAGGTGCATAGCCGGACATCAGCACCTGAATTTTGCGGTTCACGTACGCCTTTACACCACATATTGGAGGTTTTTTCAATACGCTCCGCGCATATAGACGATTCATCTGCCGCTACGGACCGCACCGATTCCCGAATGCGTGGTGCGTGCGAGCACGCACCCTACCGGGGCGGGGGGGGCGGCCCTGCCTAGCTGTCCATCTTGAGCGCGCTGATGAAGGCGCTCTGGGGAATTTCAACCTTGCCGAACTGGCGCATCTTCTTCTTGCCGGCCTTCTGCTTTTCCAGAAGCTTCTTCTTCCGGGTGGCGTCGCCGCCGTAGCACTTGGCGGTCACGTCCTTTCGCAGGGCCGACAGCGTCTCGCGGGCGATCACGCGGCCGCCGATGGCCGCCTGGATCGGGATCTTGAACATGTGGCGCGGGATCAGCTCCTTGAGCTTCTCGCACATGGCGCGGCCCCGCATCTCGGCCCGGTCGCGGTGGACCATCATCGACAGGGCGTCCACCGGCTCGTCGTTCACCAGCACCTGCATCTTGACGAGGTAGTCCTGCCGGTAGCCGGTCATCTGGTAGTCGAAGCTGGCATAGCCCTTGGTCACCGACTTGAGCCGGTCGTAGAAGTCGAAGACCACCTCGTTCAGCGGCAGGTCATAGACCACCATCGCGCGCGAGCCGGCATAGGTCAGGTCCTCCTGGATGCCGCGCCGGTCCTGGCAGAGCTTGAGCACGTCGCCGAGATACTCGTCGGGCACGAGGATGGTCGCCTTGATGCGCGGCTCCTCGATGTGGTCGACATAGGTCATGTCGGGCAGGTCGGCGGGGTTGTGCAGCTCCTCGACCGAGCCGTCCTTCATGTGGATGTGGTAGACCACGCTGGGCGCGGTGGTGATCAGGTCGATGTCGTACTCGCGCTCGAGCCGGTCGCGGATCACCTCGAGGTGCAGCAGGCCGAGGAAGCCGCAGCGGAAGCCGAAGCCGAGGGCGGCCGAGGTCTCCATCTCGTAGGAGAACGAGGCGTCGTTGAGTGCCAGCTTCTCGATGGCGTCGCGCAGGTCGTCGAACTCGTTCGAGTCGACCGGGAACAGGCCGCAGAACACCACCGGCTGCGCCGGCTTGAAGCCCGGCAGCGGCTTGTCGGTCGGCTTCTTCTCGTGGGTGATGGTGTCGCCGACGCGGGTGTCGCGGACCTGCTTGATCGAGGCGGTGAAGACGCCGATCTCGCCCGGGCCGAGTTCGGCGATGTCGGTCATCGCGGGTTTCAGCACGGCGAGCCGGTCGATGCCGTAGACCGCGCCGGTCTGCATCATCTTGATGCGGTCGCCCTTGCGGATCACGCCGTCCATCACGCGGATCATCACGACGACGCCGAGGTAGCTGTCGTACCAGCTGTCGACCAGCATCGCCTTCAGCGGCGCGGCGCGGTCGCCCTTGGGCGCGGGCAGGCGGTGGACGATGGCCTCCAGCACGTCGGGGATGCCGAGGCCGGACTTGGCCGAGATCGGGATGGCGTCCGAGGCGTCGATGCCGATGACGTCCTCGATCTGCTCCTTCACGCGCTCGGGCTCGGCGGCGGGCAGGTCGATCTTGTTCAGGACCGGGACGATCTCGTGGTCGGCGTCGATGGCCTGGTAGACGTTGGCGAGCGTCTGCGCCTCGACGCCCTGCGAGGCGTCGACCACCAGGAGCGAGCCCTCGACCGCGCGCATCGAGCGGCTGACCTCGTAGGCGAAGTCGACGTGTCCGGGGGTGTCGATCAGGTTCAGGATGTAGGTCTGACCGTCCTGCGCGGGGTACTCGATGCGCACCGAGTTGGCCTTGATCGTGATGCCGCGCTCGCGCTCGATGTCCATCGCGTCGAGGATCTGCTCCTTCATGTCGCGCTCGGCCACCGTCCCGGTGAGCTGGATCAGCCGGTCGGCGAGGGTGGATTTCCCGTGGTCGATGTGCGCGACGATGGAGAAGTTGCGGATGCGGGAGAGCTCGGTCATTGCGGCCTGCTGGCTGAGGATCAGACGGGGAGATAGCGGAACCCGGGGGGGGTGAAAAGGGGTGTGACTTGACAGGCTGCGGGGCGGGCTGATACCTGAGTTAAATAGTCAGAAATCAGGAGCCCCCCCGGAATGACCTCCTCGCCCCGATCCCCCCGCCTCGTGCTGCCGCGCCGGCAGATGATGACCACCTCGCTGGCCGCGCTCGGCCTGTCCGGCACGGCGCTTGCCGCCTTCGGTCAGGAAGCCGGGGAAGGGGGCGAGGGCGGCGAAGGGGCCGCGATGGCCGGGCTCGACCCGCGGATCGAGGCGCTGACCCATGTCGGGCTCTACGAGGCGACGCATCGCATCGCGGTCGCGCTGCTGGAGGCGGGCAACGTCGCGCTGGCGCAGGAGCATGTGCTGAGCTCGCACCACGCCTTCTACGACGACGTGGACGAAGCGCTGGAGGTGCTCGACGGTGTCGGCTTCGCGCCGACCTCGGCCGCCTTCGCCGCCGCGCTGGAGGCGGGCGATGCCGCCCCGGCGCTGGAGGCCGGGCGCGCGGTGCTGGACGGCTGCACCGCGATTGCCGCCGCCGCGCCCGCGGCCGAGCAGATGGCCGCCATCGAGGCGCTGCTGCGGGTCGCCGCCGCCGATTACGAGGGCGGGGTGCAGGATGGCACGGTCGTGCTCGACATCGAGTACCGCGACGCCTGGGGCTTTACCCAGACCGCACGGGCCTGGACCGAGCGGCTGGCGGCCAGCGACGACGCCGCGGTGGCGGGCGCGGGCGCGGCGGCCCTGCAGGCCTTCGCACCGGCCGAGGCGCTGTTCCCGGCGCTGACGGCGACGGCGGTGCCCGGCGCGGACCCGTCGGTGCTGCTCGGCCTCGCGGCGCGGGTCGAGATCGCGGCGCTTCGCCTGGGCTGACCGCGATGATGGTGATGATCCCCGGCGTGCTCTCCGGTCCCGAGCTGGAGGCGCTGACCGAGGCCGCGGCGGCGCTGTCCTTCGAGGATGGCGCCCGCACCGCCGGGGCGCTGGCGCGCGGTGTGAAGAACAACGCGCAGGCCGCCCCCGGCCCCGCGCGCGACGCGGTGCTGCGCAAGGTGGCGCAGGTCGTGGGCGCGCATCCCGAGGTGCAGTCGGTCGCGCGTCCGAAGGGAATCGCGCGGATGCTGGTCTCGCGCTACGCGGGCGGGCAGTCCTACGGGTTCCACGTCGATGACGCGATCATGGACGGGGCGCGCACCGATCTGTCCTTCACGCTCTGCCTGACGCCGCCGGAGGCCTATGCCGG
Source organism: Alphaproteobacteria bacterium (assembly GCA_030425945.1). Taxonomy (GTDB): domain Bacteria; phylum Pseudomonadota; class Alphaproteobacteria; order Rhodobacterales; family Rhodobacteraceae; genus Dinoroseobacter. The sequence continues at coordinate 3,697 of JAUHZL010000007.1, forward strand.
GGGCGAGCTGATCGTGCGGGACGGGATCGAGGACCGGGCCTTCAAGCCGGACGCGGGCGGCATGATCCTCTATCCCTCCGACACGCTGCACCGGGTTGCCCCGGTCACCGATGGCGTGCGGCTGGCGATCGTCGGCTGGATCACCAGCCGGGTGCGCGATCCGCAGGCGCGCGCGATCCTGACCGATCTCGACCGCGCGGTGGCGCACGAACAGGCGGCAGGCGGCGACGCCGAGCAACTGGGACGGCTGGCGCGCAGCCGATCGAACCTGTTGCGGATGTGGGCAGAGTAGCGCGCCGCGCTCAGGCCTCGGCGAGGTTCGGCAGCGCGGGCGCGGTGGCGCGGGCGATCAGAAGCCCGGCAATCGCCCCGGTCACCGCCCCGGTCAGGGCGATGGTGCCCATGTCGGTGGCGAGCGACACCAGCGAGGAGCCGAAGAAGATCACCGGCATCGCGAAGGCCCAGCCGACGGCGGTGCGTCCGATCCACGCGATGCGGTCCACCGCGCCGCGCGCCACCATGCTCTGCACCGTGCCCATGAAGAGGCCGTAGAGCCCCCCGAGCGCCGCGGCATAGACCAGCACCATCCAGATCGCCGGGGCCTTGGGCAGCGACCCGGAATTGTGGACGATCAGCCCCGCGGCGTAGCCGAAGACCGCGATCAGCACCGTCGAGACGGCCCAGGGCAGCGGGCGCACCCCCAGCCGTGCCAGCACGAGCGCCTGCGCCGAGCCGAGGCACAGCCCCTCCCAGAAGCCGGCGCCGACCACGGCGACGGTGTCCGGCAGCAGGCCATGCGCGGCCCAGGCCAGCGAGAGCGCCACGCCGGTGAAGGCGAGCGCCTCGGCGGCCATCAGGTGTCCGATCCAGGTCCAGCGCATACGGGTCCCCATCGATGCGTCTGTTTCATCAGGAGCCTACCATATTTCGGGGTGGGCGGCAGCATTCCGGCGGAAATGTGACATTCAGTGGCCGCGAGGGCGCAGCGATGGACAGCGGCCCGCCCTTGCTGTAAGCGCTGTGCCCGGAAACCGAGCGCAGGAAAGCTGCCCAGATGGCACAGCTTTGCCAGTCCGCCCTTCGGGGGCTTGTCCGAGAGGACCGACGCCGCGGCTGAGCCGCGCCGTTTCGCCTGCCCGCATGTCCGGGCGCTCCGCTTCCGACCCCAAGCAAATTGACAGCCGCCCTGCCGCGAGGCACTCAAGGGCCTTACCCTGCCGAGGAGCAGTCCATGATCCCGAGTATCCTGCCGACCTACAATCGCGCCCCCCTGACCTTCGTGAAGGGCGAGGGGTCCTGGCTGATCGAGGCGGACGGGCGACGCTATCTCGACCTCGGCGCGGGCATCGCGGTGAACGCGCTCGGCCATGCCCACCCGGCGCTGGTCGCGGCCCTGACCGCGCAGGCGCAGGCGCTCTGGCATGTCTCGAACCTCTACCAGATCCCGGCGCAGCAGGCACTGGCCGACGCGCTGGTCGAGGCGACCTTCGCCGACACGGTGTTCTTCACCAACTCGGGCACCGAGTCCTGCGAACTGGCCGTCAAGATGGCGCGCAAGTTCTGGTACGAGCAGGGCCAGCCGGAGCGGGTCGAGATCATCGCCTTCGAGGGCTCGTTCCACGGCCGCTCGTCCGCCGGCATCGCGGCGGCGGGGTCGGAGAAGATGACCAAGGGCTTCGGGCCGCTGCTGCCGGGCTTCCGGCACCTGCCCTTTGGCGACCACGAGGCGCTGAAGGCCGCGGTGACCGAGACCACGGCGGCGATCCTCGTCGAGCCGGTGCAGGGCGAAGGCGGCATCCGCCCGCTGCCCGACGCCTGCCTGAAGGGGCTGCGCGATCTCTGCGACGCGACCGGCACGCTGCTGATCCTCGACGAGGTGCAGTGCGGGATGGGCCGGACCGGCAAGCTCTTTGCCCATGAATGGGCGGGCATCACGCCCGACATCATGATGGTGGCCAAGGGCATCGGCGGCGGCTTCCCGCTGGGCGCCGTGCTGGCGACCGAGCGCGCGGCTTCCGGCATGACGGCGGGCACGCACGGCTCGACCTACGGCGGCAACCCGCTGGCCTGCGCGGTGGGCGGCGCTGTGATGTCGATCGTCGCCGACCCGGCCTTCCTCGCCGAGGTGAACCGCAAGGCCGCGCTGCTGCGGCAGCGGCTGGAGGGCCTCGTCGCGGCGCATCCCGACGTGTTCGAGGCGGTGCGCGGCGCGGGGCTGATGCTGGGGCTGAAGTGCCGCGCGGTGAACGCCGATGTCGTGAAGGCAGGCTACGCCGAGGCCGTGCTGACCGTGCCGGCCGCCGACAACGTGGTGCGGCTGCTGCCCGCGCTGACGATCACCGACGACGAGATCACCGAGGCGGTCGCCCGTCTCGACCGTGCCGCGGCGCGCCTCGACGCCGCCGCCTGACCCCTCTCCCGATCGGGGTGCCGGCCGGCCCGCCGGCCGCGGCGCCCGCATGACGAAAGACGATGCGATGAGACATTTCCTCGATATCCACAAGACGGACCCCGCCGAGTTGCGGGCCATGCTCGACCTCGGCGCCGGGATGAAGGCGGCGCGCGGCGACAAGCCGAAGGGCGCCCCCGATGCCGAGCAACCGCTGGCCGGCCGGATGGTGGCGCTGATCTTCGAGAAACCCTCGACCCGGACCCGGGTCAGCTTCGACGTGGGCGTGCGCCAGATGGGCGGCCAGACCATGGTGCTGTCGGGCGCGGACATGCAGCTCGGGCATGGCGAGACCATCGCCGACACCGCGCGCGTGCTGTCGCGCTACGTCGACCTGATCATGATCCGCACCTTCGAGGAGCAGACGCTGCTCGAGATGGCCGAACACGCCACGGTGCCGGTCATCAACGGGCTGACCAACCGCACCCACCCCTGCCAGATCATGGCGGACGTGCTGACCTACGAGGAGCACCGCGGCCCGATCGCCGGGCGCAAGGTGGTCTGGTCCGGCGACGGCAACAACGTCTTCGCCAGCTTCGCCCATGCCGCCGGGCAGTTCGGGTTCGACCTGACCTTCACCGGCCCGCCCACGCTCGACCCCGAGCGCGAGTGGCTGGAGTGGGCGCAGGCGAAGGGCCACCCGGTCACCATCGAGCGCGACCCCTGGGCGGCGGTCGAGGGCGCGGACCTGGTGGTCACCGACACCTGGGTCTCGATGCACGACCCGCAGAGCGCGCGCGAGCGGCGGCACAACCAGCTGCGGCCCTACCAGGTCAACGAACACCTGATGTCGAAGGCGAAACCGGACGCGCTCTTCATGCACTGCCTGCCCGCGCATCGCGACGACGAGGCGACGAGCGCGGTGATGGACGGGCCGCATTCGGTGATCTTCGACGAGGCCGAGAACCGCCTGCACGCGCAGAAGGCGATCCTGCGCTGGTGCCTCGGGGTCTGAAAACGACGGCCGGGGCGGGGCGGAAGGGCGATGCATCGCCCTTCGCCCGGCCCCGGCCGGCCCGCCCTACACCCGGCCGTTGATTTCCAGCAGGTTGCCCTCCGGGTCGTTCACGTAGACGTGGCGCAGGCCGGGAATGGCGAACTCGCCGGTCACCGAGAACGGGACGCCCGCCGCCGTCAGCCGATCGATCACGCCTTGCAGGTCGTCGACATGGATCGCCACGTGCCCGCCGACCGAGGGGTTGTGGATCAGGTCGTTCTTCGCCGCGAACTCCGGATCGGGGGCGATCAGGTGCAGGCCGGTGTGGCTCTCGCGGCCGTCGGCCAGCAGCGCCAGCTTGTCCGGGTCGCCGGGCAGGTAGCCGCGCGTCGCCGGGAACACCCAGTCCTTCTCGGTCATGCCGAGGATGGTGGTGTAGAAGGCGGTCGTGCGGCGCACATCCTTCGCCTGCAAGTTGACGTGATGGATCGACCAGGCCATGCGCCCCTCCCTTCGCGTGGATCTCGGGCCGACCCTAGCGGAACCGGCGGCGGGCGAAAGGTGCGGCACTGGTCACGGCGCGGGGCCTGTGGCAGGCTTGCCGAGAGGCCACCCGCGCAGGACCGACCGACATGACCCGCACCGCCCCCGCCCGCCTGTGCGCGGCGCTTCTTCTTGCCCTCGTCCCGGCGGCGCAGGGCCATGCCGGGGACGGCGCCGCGCCCGACCGGGTCTATCTCAGCTTCGGGGCCAAGCATGTCGGCATCGATCCGACGCTCTTCGGCCGCACCGCCTGGCAGGAGATCAACCCGGGCGTCATCCTGACCTGGGAGGACCGGGCCTTCGGCCTCGACTACGGGGTGGGCGCGTTCCTGAACAGCTTCGAGCGGGTCGCGGCCTATGCCAGCGCCGCGAAGTTCTGGGACCTTGGCCCCGGGCTGTCGGTGGGCCTTGTCGTCGGGCTGGCGGATTACGGCCCCGACGCGCGCTTCATCTCGACCGAGATCGGCGGCTCGGGCGTCGTCGTGACCGGCGGCCCGCAGGTCAACTGGCGCAACCTGTTCCTGCAGGTGCAGCCGGTCCCGCAATCCACCGGCGAGATGGGCGCGATCTTCATCACCGGGCTGACCGTGCCGCTGGGTGACTGACCCCGGTCAGCCCTTGCGCGGCTTGGCGCGCAGGGTCGGGTCGGCCTCGGTCGGGTCCTCGGGCCAGGGGTGCTTCGGGTACTGGCCGCGCATGTCCTTGCGCACCTCGGCATAGCTGCCCGCCCAGAACCCCGGCAGGTCCGAGGTCACGGCAATCGGCCGTTGCGCGGGCGACAGCAGCGTCAGCTTCAGCGGAATGCGCCCCCCCGCCACCGCCGGATGCGTGGTCTGGCCGAAGAGTTCCTGCAGGCGCAGGGCGATCTCGGGCGGGTCGCTGTCATAGTCGATGGGCACCTTGCGCCCCAGCGGCGTGGTGAACTGCGGCGGCATCAGCGCGTCGATCCGGGCCAGCCGGTCCCAGCCGAGATAGGCCTGCAGCGCGGGCAGCAGGTCGAGCGCCGCGATGTCGGCGGCGGTGCGGACCTTGCCGAGAAAGGGCAGCAACCAGTCCCCGGCGCTGGCCAGCAGCGCCTCCGGGCCGAGATCGGGCAGGTCCTCGCCCGCGCGGCGCAGGCGCTCCGCGCGGGCGATCATCCGCGTCACGGGCGGCGTCAGCGGCAGCCCGAGGTCGCGCACGCCGTCGAGCGCGGCGCGGGCCAGCGCCGCGTCGGGGGCGTCGGGCCAGGGCGCATCGGCCAGCACCAGCGCGCCGAAGCGCTCCTGCCTGCGGGCCGTCACCCGGCGGGCGCGGCGGTCCCACTGGCAGACCGTCTCGGCGCGCAGCCGGTCGGGGAAGAGCACGCGCAGCGCCGTCTCGGACATCGGCAGCGCGGCACGGATGCGCGCGTCCCGCGCCTGGCCGTCGAGGTCGGTCACCACCAGCAGCCGCTGGCCCGCGAGCGGGTCGCCCTCGGCCAGCACCGCGCCCTTACCCCCCGAGAGCAGGTAGCGGGGCGCGTCGCCCGGACGGCGCAGCGCGATGCGGTCGGGATAGGCGAGCGCGGCCATTTCGGCGGGGTCGTCGGGCGCGTCGGGCGGCGGCGGCGGCGCGGCGGCGGCGAGGCGGCGCGCCTCGTCCCGGATTGTGGCGGCGGCGGCCTTGAGGGGCGGCGGCGGCGCGTCGAGGAGGCGCAGCCGCGCGGCGAGATCGGCGCTGTCGGCGGGCAGCGGACGCGCGGCGATCAGCGCGGCGAGGCGGGCCGCAGGCTTGCCCGCGCGGGTCAGCATGTGCCCGAGGCGGGGGTGCAGCGGCAACCGGGCCAGCGCGCGGCCGTGGGCGGTGATGCGCCCGGCGTCGTCGAGCGCGCCGAGATCGCGGCAGAGCGCCTGCGCCTCGGCCAGCGCGGGGCCGGGCGGCGGGGTCAGGAACGGCAGCGCCTCGGCCGCCGCGCCCCAGTCGGCGAGGTCGAGCGCCAGCCCCGCCAGATCGGCGCGCTCGATCTCGGGCGGCGCGGCCTCGGGCAGCGCGCCCTCCTCACCCTTCGTCCAGAGCCGGTAGCAGGTGCCCGGCGCGACCCGGCCCGCCCGACCGCGGCGCTGCTCGGCCTCGGCGCGCGACACGCGCTCGGTCACCAGCCGGGACATGCCCGAGGCCGGATCGAACCGCAGCCGCCGCGCGCGCCCGGCGTCCACCACCACGCGGATGTCGGGAATGGTCAGCGAGGTCTCGGCGATGGCGGTCGCCAGCACCAGCTTGCGCCCCTCGGGCAGCGGCGACAGCACCGCGCGCTGCTCGGCCAGCGGCATCGCCCCGTAGAGCGGTTGCAGGACCGTGCCGGGCGGCAGGCCGGATGCGAGCGTGGCGGCGAGGCGGCGGATCTCGCCCTCGCCCGGCAGGAAGGCGAGCAGCCCGCCCGAGGTTTCGGCCAGCGCCCGCCGGATCAGGGCGGCGGCGTCGGCGACAAGGTCGGACCGCGGCCCGCGCGGCGTGTCGAGCCAGCGCGTCTCGACCGGGAAGGCGCGCCCGTCCGAGGTCAGGACCGGCGCCCCGCCCATCAGCGCGGCGACCGGGCCCGCGTCGAGCGTCGCGGACATGACCAGCAGGACCAGGTCCGGGCGCAGGCCCGCGCGCGCGTCGAGCGCCAGCGCCAGCCCGAGATCGGCGGTCAGCGCGCGTTCGTGGAACTCGTCGAAGACCACCGCGCCGACGCCCGGCAGGTCGGGCGCGTCCTGCAGCATCCGGGTCAGGATGCCCTCGGTGACGACCTCGATCCGGGTGGCGGGTCCGGTCTTGGCCTCGCCCCGGATGCGGTAGCCGACGGTCCGGCCGACCGGCTCGCCCAGCGTGGCGGCCATCCGCTCGGCGGCCGCGCGGGCGGCAACGCGGCGCGGCTCCAGCATCAGGAGCTTCCCCTCGAAGCGCCCCGCCTCCAGCAGCGCCAGCGGCACACGGGTGGTCTTGCCCGCGCCCGGCGGGGCCTGCAGCACGGCCTGACCCCCGGCCCCGAGGGCCGTGACAAGCGCGGGCAGGATCGCGTCGATGGGCAGCGCGTCGGCGGGCATGGCAGCGGTGTAGCGGGGCTGCGCGGGGCGCGGAAGGGGCCTCAGCGCCCGGTCAGGGCATAGACCGCGCGGCCGACGTATTCGTGGAGCGCGACACGCAGCTTGTCGAGGGTGCCGAAGAGGTCCCAGCCAAGGCGCAGCGGATCGCCCCGGTGATCGGTCGGCCACGCGGTCAGGTCGGTGAAGCCCGCGCGGGCGAAACTCGCCATCGCGCGCGGCATGTGGAAGGCCGAGGTCACGAGGACATGCGGCCGCGACGGATCGACCAGCGCGGCGCTGTGCGCGGCGTTCTCGGCGGTGTTGCGCGAGCCGTCCTCGACCGTCAGCCGGTCCGCGGGAAAGCCCATCTGGGCATAGAAGATGCCCGCGACGGGCTGACCGGTCTCACCCGCCACCCAGGCCCGGACCGAGCCGTTCGCCCCTGTGAAGAGCAACCGCGCCTCCGGGTGGGCGCGGGCGAGGGCCATCGCCTCGGTCATGCGCTCGCCGCCGGGGCCAAGCTGGACGAGGCCGGTGGCGCGGGTCATGTCGATGTCCTCGCCGCCGCCCAGGACGATGATCGTATCCACCGCGCCCAACTCCGGGCGCACCGGGTAGGCGGTCTCGAGCGGGCGCAGGGCCAGGTCGCCGACCGGGACCACCGACAGGACCAGCAGCACCGCCAGTGTCCCGCCGAGCACCTGCCGCGCACGGTCGGGACGGTCGCGCCGCAGGGCGCGCCACGCCCAGAGCAGCGCCAGCACCAGCCAGGTCGCCGGTTCCAGCAGGAAGGCGAGCAGCTTCGAGACGACGAAGAACAGCGTGGCCATGTCCGGCCTATTTGCGGGTGATGCGGGCGCGCCCGAAGGTCGTGTCGGTCTCGATCTCGGCCACCTGCCAGAGGTCGCCCTGCCCGGTCGGCGCATAGGTCACGCGGAACGGGAAACTCTGGCGCTCGGCCATCGACTCGGGCGGGAAGCCGTCCACCCGGCGGTATTCGCCCGCGCAGGCGATGCGGTCGCCCTGCCGGACCGGCGCGGTCACCGTGACCTGCGAGCGGCGGGCACCGTCGAAGACCTGCAATTGCAGGCGGCAGAGCTCGGCGAGCGGCTGGTCGCGCAAGGTGGCGAAGATCGCGGTCATCGGATCGACGGTGCCCGCCTGCGTCGCGGGGTTCAGCCCGTAGGGGTCGAGGCTGCGCGGCGGGTCGTAGCGTTTCAGCAGCGGCGTGCGGCCGCGATACTCCATCACGCCCGCGCTGCGGCGGTCGCCGGTGAAGGCGGCCTCGGTATAGCGGCGGGGCTGGAAGCGGGGACCGGACCGGCGGCCCTGCACCTCGGCCTGGTAGGTGATCGGGGCGACGAGACCGATCAGGCCGGTCGAGCGCAGGTTGCCCGCGGCGGCGTAGCCGGTCCGCGTCACCGTGGCCTGCATCGCCAGTTCGGCGGCGCGCAGCCCCGCGATGGTCACGGTGAAGCGCGCCTCGGTCGGGGTCGTCGCGGCCTCGGCGGCGGTCTGCGCGGACGGCGGCGCAGCCAGCGCCAGCATCCCGAGCGCCAGCCCCGCCAAGCCTGCACAGATCCGCCCTGCCCGTCCTGCCATCCGATCCGTTCCTTCGCCCGCGACCTCGCGCGGCACTGGACAACAGGCGGGCGCGCGGGGCAAGACTCGGGACATCACGGACGCGCCAGATGTGGCGTCGGTGCCGCCCGTCGGGCGGAGATATGCCCAGATGACGGAGGGGTCCGACCCCGTGAGCGACCAGACGACCGAGCCCCTGTCCCCCGATGCGCCCCCTGCCCCGACCGAGGCCACACCGGCGACCCGCGCGCTGGCCGAGGGTGTGCTGGCGGGCGACCGCCGGGCGCTGGCGCGGGCGATCACGCTGGTCGAGAGCGGGCGCGCCGATCACCGGGCACAGGCGGTGGCGCTGCTCGACCTCGTCGCGGGGCACGGGCGGCAGGCGCTCCGGCTGGGGCTGTCGGGCACGCCGGGCGTGGGAAAGTCCACCTTCATCGAGAGCTTCGGCCTGATGCTGGTCGGGCGCGGTCTGCGCGTCGCGGTACTGGCGGTCGATCCGTCGAGCGCGCGCAGCGGCGGCTCGATCCTCGGGGACAAGACCCGGATGGAGCAGCTCAGCCGCGCGCCCGAGGCCTTCATCCGGCCCTCGCCGAGCCAGACCGAACTCGGCGGTGTCGGGCGGCGCTCGCGCGAGGCGGTCGCGCTGTGCGAGGCGGCCGGGTTCGACGTGGTGCTGATCGAGACCGTGGGCGTCGGCCAGTCCGAAACCATGGTCGCGGGCATGTCGGACCTGTTCGTCCTGTTGATGGCCCCCGCGGGCGGGGACGAGTTGCAGGGCGTCAAGCGGGGCATCATGGAGAGCGCCGACCTGATCCTGGTGAACAAGGCGGACGGCGACCTGAAGCCCGCCGCGACCCGGACCTGTGCCGATTACGCGGGCGCGCTTCGGCTGCTGCGCAAGCGCCCCGAGGACCCGCCGGGCTTTCCGAAGGCGATGATGGTCTCGGCGCTGCATGCGGGCGGGCTGGAGGCGGCCTGGGACGAGATGACGGCGCTCGCCGACTGGCGGCGGGAGAACGGGCACTGGGCCCGGCGGCGGGCCGAGCAGGCGCGCGGCTGGTTCGAGGCCGAGGTGCGCGGCGGGCTGCTGGCCCGCCTGACCCGCGACCCGGCGCTGGCCGCGAAGATGGCGGCGCTGGGACAGGCCGTGGCGGCGGGCGAGACCGCGCCGGGCAAGGCGGCGGCCGACGTGCTCGCCGCGCTCGATCCGTGACGCGCCGGCCATGACCGACAACCTCAGGGGCGCCCTGCTGATGGTGCTGGCGATGGCGGGTTTCGCCGTCGAGGACATGGCGCTGAAGGCCGCCGCGGGCACCGGGATTCCCGTGGGACAGGTGCTGATGCTGTTCGGCGCGGGCGGCACGCTGGGCTTCGCGCTGCTGGTCAGGGCGCAGGGACGGCGGCTGTGGCACCCGGCGATGGCCTCGCGCGCGGTGGCGGCGCGGGCCGCGGCCGAGGTGACGGGCCGCCTGTTCCACACGCTGGCGCTGGCCTACGCCACGCTGTCCTCGACCAGCGCGATCCTGCAGGCCGCGCCGCTGGTGGTGGTGGCGGGGGCGGCGCTGCTCTTCGGCGAGAAAGTCGGCTGGCGGCGCTGGCTGGCGATCGGGCTGGGCTTCGCAGGCGTTCTGATGATCCTCCGGCCGGGCCTCGACGGGTTCCAGGCCACGAGCGTTCTTGCGGTGCTGGGGATGCTGGGCTTTGCCGGGCGCGATCTGGCGACGCGGGCCGCGCCGAAGGTGCTGTCGAACATGCAGTTGGGCGTGCTGGGCTTCGCCGTGCTGGTGCCGACCGGCGCGGGCTTCATGCTCTGGGAAGGCGGCTGGGTCACGCCCGGCCTGCCCGGGGCGGTGGCGCTGGCGGGCGGCACGCTGATCGGCATCGCCGCCTATGCCGCGCTGACGGGCGCGATGCGCACCGGCGAGGTCTCGGTCGTCACCCCGTTCCGCTACACGCGGCTGGTGTTCGGCGTGGGTCTGGGCGTGCTGGTCTTCGGCGAGGCGCTCGACGGCGCGACCCTGCTGGGGGCCGGGCTGATCCTCGCGGCGGGGCTTTACACGATGCTGCGCGAACGGCGCGGCGTGCGCGCGGGGCCGGTGCGGAAGTAGCTGACGTCATTGGTGAAGACGCTGTCCGGGACGAGGCGGATCAGGCGCCCGGAGGGATCGTCGGGCCGGGCCACCGTGTCGATGAACCACGCGTTCCAGGTCGCGGGATCAGGGCCGAGATACTTCGCCAGCAGCCGCCGGAACAGCGCCGGGTCCATCGGCAGGACCTCCGCCCGCCCGCGCAGGCCGAGGTGCCGCAACACGCCCGCCCCGGCGTCGAACTCGGTGATCTCGACCGAACAGCGCGGGTCCGCACTCAGGCGGCGGACCGAGGCGGACCGGTCGTCGCCCAGCATCCAGAGCGCGCCGTCTTCCCACAGGTACCAGACCGGCGCGGTGCGCGGGCCATCGGGCGAGAGCGTGCCGAGGATCGCCATCAGCGGCGCGTCGAGCAGCAGCGCGGGGTCGAAGGGGTGCGGCATCAGGCGGCCTCCGCCAGCGCGGCCCGGCCGGTGTCGGTCAGGGCGTAGACCCCGGTCGCGACCCGGACGAACCAACCGTAATGATTGTCCGCCATCATGCGGGTCGCGTGCGGCACGCCGGTCGCCTTGGCCACATGCGCCCCCTTCGACGGCCCCTCGGCCGCCAGATGGGCGGCGAGGCGCAGCGCCTCCTGCCGGTAGGCGGTCATGCGCCGCCCGGTCGCCCCGCCCGCGTTCGGATCGCCCTGCCGCCGGGCGAACTCGCGCAGCAGGCGGTCGCGGCGCGCGGGCTGCTTCCGGGGCGCGTAGGGTCCGGGATCGTGGTGCACCGTGACCGTGCCGCCGGGCAGTCGCACCGTCATCAGCCCCAGCCCGAGGCGGCGGGCGAGGCGCGTGTTCTCGGCCAGCGCCCGCGCGAAGGGACGGCCGCGCCCCTCCGGCACCGCGAGATAGACCGCGTCGCTGAGCGCCAGCCGCGCGATGCCCTGATGGAAGAGCGCCAGCGAGAATCGGGTCTTCAGCTCGACGATGACGGGTGGCTCGTCGCCGCGCAGCGCCATCACGTCGACCGGGCCGATCTCGGCCTTGACCTCGTAGCCCTGCGCCTCGAGAAACGCTTTCACGGGCGGATAAAGGTCCGTTTCGGCAAGGGCGGGCGCGCTCATGGCGCGACGCTAGCCGGGTCGGGTCCGCTTGACCAGACCGCCTGCCCTTCCGGGCTTGACGCCCCGCCGGGTTCAGGCTAGCAGACGGCCTCAGCTTTCCGGGCGGTGACGTAGGTCGCCCCTGTTTTTCCGTGACGCCTCCCCGATCGACCGGGGCAAGACAAGATAGGAGCGCTCCCATGTCGCGCCGCTGTGAACTGACCGGCAAGGGTGTGATGACTGGCAACAACGTCAGCCATGCCAACAACAAGACCCGTCGCCGGTTCCTGCCGAACCTGAACGACGTGACCCTGATGTCCGAGACGCTGGGCCAGTCCTTCACCCTCAAGATCTCGGCCTCGGCGCTGCGCTCGGTGGATCACCGTGGCGGTCTCGACGCGTTCCTCGCCAAGGCGAAGGACGACGAGCTGTCGCCGCGCGCGCTGAAGATCAAGAAGGACATCGCGAAAGCCGCCGTCGCGGCCTGACGCGGTATTTCTCGCTGAACGGATCGGCCCCGCTTCGGCGGGGCTTTTCGTTTTGCACCGATGGTCGCGGATGTCGCAGGGACCCCGCCGGAGGGCTGCGATAGGGTACCGCCGATGACGATGCTGACGCGCTTCTTCTCCGGTGCCCTGATCGCCGTGCTGCTGCTGACCGGCGGCGCGATGGCGGTTGCGCGCGGGCAGACGGACAGCGCCAGCCTCGCGGTGATCTGCACCGGGCAGGGTCCGGTGATGATCGCGCTCGGGCCGGATGGCGAGCCTGTCGCCCCGCCGCACTATTGCCCGGACGGCGCGCTGGCGCTTCTGGCGGCGGTCGCGCTGCCGGTGCCGGAAGTGCGGCGCATCGAGGGCGCGCAGGCGCTGGTGCCGGTTCTCGTCACGACGCGGGACGCCGGAGTGTCGGTCGTCACGCCGCAGGCACGGGGGCCGCCGGGACGGGTGATCTGATCCCCTTCCCCTATCCCCAGCCTTATTGACGGAGACATGATCCGATGTCGTTCAAGACCCTGTTCGCGGGCGCGCTGCTCGCCGCCCTTCTGCCCCTGACCGCCGCTGCCGATGCGATCACCGTGACCGATCCCTATGCCCGGGCCGCCAGCCCGGTGGCGATGTCCGGCGCGGCCTTCATGGAAATCACCAACACCGGCGACGCGCCCGACCGCCTTGTCGCCGCCCGCTCGGACCGCGCGCAGCGGGTCGAGTTGCATACCCACAAGGACATGGGCGACGGCGTGATGAAGATGATGGAGGTCGCCGAGGGCTGGGAGATCGCCCCCGGCGAGACGCTCTACCTCGCGCGCGGCGGCAACCACGTCATGCTGATGGGCCTGAACGGTCCGATGCAGCAGGACGAGAGCTTCGCCGTGACCCTCGTCTTCGAGAAGGCGGGCGAGATCGTCATCGATGTGCCGGTGGACCTGGAGCGCCAGCCGCAGATGGGCGGCATGAACCACGGGGACATGGGCCACGGGGCCATGAACCACGGCCAGATGAGCAACTGAGACCCGGCGGGCGGCTCAGCGCCAGATCACCAGCGCTGCGCCGCCCGCCATCAGCGCCACGCCCGCCAGCGCCTGCAGCGTCACCGGGCGGGCCGCCAGTCCGAAGGCCCCGACCTGGTCGAAGACGAGGCTGGCCACCAGTTGCCCCGCGATCACCGCCACGATGTAGCCCGCCGCCCCGAGGCGCGGCACGCTGGCGATCGACAGGAGCACCACGCAGATCCCCAGGACGCCGCCGATCCAGACCCAGAGCGGCAGCGCGCGGACCTGCGCGGGCTTCGGCAGCGCGGTGCCGGTGCCGAGATGCAGCAGCACCAGGACCACGCTGGCCGTCGCGAAGGCCAGCAGCGTCGTGTTCAGCGGGTGGCTGAGGCCTTGGGTCATGCGGGTGTAGATCGGGCCCTGCGCGGCGATGATCGCCCCGGCCAGAAGCGCGAGAAGCGGCGGAACGAGGCTCATGCCAGCACCTTGTAGAACAGCGTTGTCGATTGCAGCGACCGGTCGACCGGGTGCTGGAAGAACTGCGGGATGCGCCCGGCCTCGATGAACCCGAGGCCGCGGTAGAGCGTCTCGGCCCCGTCCCCGGTCCAGGTGTCGAGGGTCAGCAGGGTCAGGCCGCGTGTGCGGGCCTCGGCCTCGAGCGCGGCCATCAGCCGGGTGGCGAGGCCCTGCCGCCGGGCGCGCGGATGCACCAGCAGCTTGGTCACGTCGGCCCGGTGCGGCTGGTTCGGCTGCGTCGCGGGCGCGAGCATGACGCAGCCGACAAGGCTGGTGTCGTCCCGCGCCGCGAAGAGGATCAGCTTGCCGCTGCGCAGACCGGGCAGCGCGGCGTCGGTCCACCAGGCCTCGGCCTCCGACAGCGCGAAGGGCAGGACGAAGTTGACGCTGGCCCCGGCCTCGACCGCGGCGTGCATCAGGCGGGCGAGGTCCGGCAGGGCGGCTTCGGCCTCGGACGGGGACAGGCGGGCAAGGCGCGGCATCGGGACCTCAGCAGAGAAACAGCAGGTAGGTGGCGCCCGTCCCGCGCCCGGTCTCGAACCGCGAGGGGCCGGTCAGGCGGTAGCGCAGGCAGTCCCCCGGGGTCAGGGCATGGCTGACCCCGTCCACGCTCAGCGTCAGCGCCCCGCCCTGCATCAGGAGGTGATGCGCCTGGCCCGGCACCGGGGGCGCATCGTAGGTCAGCGTGATGCCCGGCGGCAGGTCGCAGGACAGCACCTCGCCCGGCACCCCGGGCAGTGGCGGCGAGACCTGTGTACGGGTGAAGCCGGTTTCCGGATCGCGCCAGCGCGGGCGGTCCTCGGCGGCGACCTTCGCGCCCGGGGCGGCCTCGGCCAGCGCCATCAGGTGCGACACGGTCAGGCCATGCGCCGCGCCGAGCCGGCGGAGAACCTGTGCCGTGGGGCTGGTCGCACCGGTCTCGATCCGCGAGAGGGTGGCGCGCGGGATGCCGGAGCGCAGGGCGAGCGCGTCGAGCGACCAGCCCTGCGCCACCCGCAGGCTGCGCAGCCGGGCCGCGAGGCGGTCGGTCAGCGGATCGGACGTCTCGGGGTCGAGCGGCGCGGGCCGGGACATGACACTCTCATATTCGGGACCTTCTCCCGGATATGAGAGGCCACGCCGCTACGTCCGTCAAGTCCCGGCGTCGAAGTCGTGGATGCCCTGCGCCACCGCCCGGGCGCCCTGCAGCATCCACGCGTGTTCCGAGCCGACGAAGAACATGGTGAACCCGTGCGCCTGCCAGTCGGCGGCCTTGGCCACGTCGGGGGTGAAGGTGACGTAGGTCTTGCCGTGCTCCTGCGCGGCGCGGCCCACGGTTTCGACAGCCCGCATCAGGTCGTCGCTGCTCTGGTTGGCATGGCCATAGGCCACCGACAGGTCCGCAGGGCCGAGGAACAGCGCGTCGATCCCCGGCGTCGCGGCGATGGCGGCGGCGGCCTCGACCGCCTCGACGTCCTCGATCTGCGCGATGACGATGGTCTCGCGCTCGGACTGGGCGAGGACCTCGGACATCGAGCGGGTGGCGAACCCCGCCCAGCGCGTGGACCCGGCGAAGCCGCGCCCGCCCCGCCCGAAGCGCGCGGCCTTCGCCACGGCCGCGGCGGTGGCGGCATCGGTGACATGCGGGACCACGACCCCGGTCGCGCCCGCGTCTAGCGCCTGCAGGATGTCCTGCGGCAGGGACGACGGCACCCGGACGAGGATCGGGAAGTCCAGGGCCCGGGCCACGGCGAGACAGGAATCGAGCCGCGCGCGGTCGAAGGGGGCGTGTTCGGCGTCGAGGCAGAGGAAATCGAGGCCGGAGCGGGCGAGGACCTCGACCATCTCGACGGCGGGGGTCTTGACGAAGGTTCCGGCGAGCATCTCGCCGCGGGCCATGCGGGCACGGAGGTCGGGCATCAGGTCTCCTGAAAGCGGGCGGCCGGGGGGAAAGCCGCAGGTGACGTGATCACGCGGCCGGTCCTTTTGCAAGCATGGCTGGACGCGGGCGCGCCACGGGCCATGATGGGGGCATGGCGGTCCTGAGTTTCACGGAAGCGGGCATCTGGTGCGAGGCGGGCGATTTCCACATCGACCCCTGGCGGCCGGTGCCGCGCGCGCTGATCACCCATGGCCATGCCGACCACGCCCGGCCGGGCCACGGCGCCTACCTTGCCACCCATGCCGCGCTGCCGGTCCTGCGGCACCGGCTGGGCGACATCCGGGCCGAGGGCATCGCCTATGGCGAGGCGCGGCAGATCGGCGGCGCGACGGTCAGTTTCCACCCGGCCGGGCACGTGCCCGGCTCGGCGCAGATCCGCGTCGAGGTCGGCGGCGAGGTCTGGGTCGTCTCGGGGGACTACAAGACCGAACCGGACGGCCTCTGCGAGCCGTTCGAGCCGGTGCGCTGCCATGCCTTCATCAGCGAATGCACCTTCGGGCTGCCGGTGTTCCGCTGGGCCCCGCAGGCCGAGGTCGCAGGCGAGATCCGCGCGTGGTGGCAGGCCAACGCGGCCGCCGGGCGGGTCAGCCTGCTGGGCGCCTATGCGCTGGGAAAGGCGCAGCGGCTGATGGCGGCGGTGGGGGACGGGCCGGGACCGATCCTGACACATGGCGCGGTCGAGGCCGTCACCGAGGTGCTGCGCGGACAGGGCTACGCTTTGCCGGCAACAGAGCTGGTGACGCCCGGGACCGACAAGGCGCGGCTGGCCGGGGCGCTGGTGATCGCGCCGCCCGCAGCCCTCGGCAGCGCGTGGTCGCGGCGGCTCGGGACGGTCTCGACCGGCTTCGCCTCGGGCTGGATGCGGATGCGCGGGGTGCGGCGGCGGCGGGGCGCGGACCGGGGTTTCGTGATGAGCGATCACGCCGACTGGGACGGGCTGAACGCCGCCATCGCGGCGACCGGGGCCGAGCGGGTGTTCGTGACCCATGGTTACACCAGCGTCTTCCGCCGCTGGCTGGAGAGCCGCGGCTATGACGCGCAGATCGTCGCGACCGAGTTCGAGGGCGAGAGCGTCGAGACCCCGGCGGCCGAGTCCGCGTCCGTGACGGAGGCGGAGACATGAGCGACTGGCGCGACCGGGCGGCCCTCTGGCGGGCGCGGTGGATCGAGAAACCGGTCCTCTGGGCCATCACAAGCCCGCGCCTGCTCCGGCTCCTCTTCGCGGCGACCGCGCCGGTCCGGGGCACCTGGCCCGCCGGGGTGACGCGGTCCCGCGCGACGCTCGGCGGACAGCCCTGCCTGCGCCTGACGCCGAAGGGCGCGCGCGGGCGGCTGCTCTACCTGCACGGCGGCGGCTTCGTGGTCGGCAGGCCGATCAGCCACGGACGGCTGGCGGCCCATGTCGCGGCGGCCAGCGGGCGGGAGGTCTGGCTGACCGACTACCGGCTCGCGCCCGAGCACCCGTTCCCGGCCGCGATCGACGACGCCGAGGCCGCCTATGCCGCCCTGTCGGCACGAGGTCCGGTGGCGGTGATGGGCGACAGTGCAGGCGGCGGGCTGGCCCTGTCGCTGCTGCACGCCTGTGGCCCGGACGCGCTGCCGGTCCCGGAGGCGCTGGTGCTGCTCTCGCCCGTCGCGGATCTCAGCGAGGGGCGCGGGTTCGGGCCGGACCAGCTCTTGCCGCACCGGTGGGCAGAGGCCTCGGTCCGCGCCTATGCCGGCGACCGCGTGCCCGACGGGCCGCGCTTCAACCCGCTCGCCGCGCCCTTCCCCGCCGCGCCGCCGACGCTGATCCAGCTGGCCACCGGCGAGGCGCTGGAGGGCGATGGCCATGCCGCCGCCGAGGCGCTGCGCGCCGCGGGGGCCGCGCCGGTCACGGTGGAGGCCACGCCCGACAGCTATCACGTCTGGCACATGGGCGCGGGGCGGATGCCGATGGCGGACCGCGCGGTGGCCCGGATCGGGGCCTTCCTTCGGGCGCACGGGGCATGAAGCGTTTCGCCGCGCTCTACACCGCGCTCGACCAGAGCACGAAGACCACGACCAAGGTCGCGGCGCTGGAGGCCTATTTCCGCGAGGCCCCCGACGCCGACCGGCTGTGGACCATCGCGCTCTTGTCCGGGCGGCGTCCGCGGCGGGGCGTGACGACGACGCAGCTGCGCGACTGGGCGGCCGACCTGGCGGGGTTGCCGCCGTGGCTCTTCGAGGACAGCTATGCCGTGGTGGGGGACCTCGCCGAGACCATCGCGCTGGTTCTGCCGGAGGGCGAGACGCCCGGGGGCGACACCCGCAGCCTGAGCGACTGGATCGCGGAGGTGAAGCGCCTCGCCGCCCTCGACGAGCCGGCCCGCAAAGCGGCGGTGCTGGCGGCCTGGGCCACCCTCGACCGCACCGGGCGCTTCGTCTTCAACAAGCTGATCACCGGCGGCTTCCGGGTCGGCGTCAGCCAGACGCTGATGACCCGCGCGCTGGCCCGCGCGACCGGGGTGCCCGAGCCGGAACTGGCGCACCGGCTGATGGGCGACTGGACGCCGGAGACCGTCAGCTTCGAAAGCCTCGTGCTGACCCGCGACCCGGAAGCGGACCTGTCGAAACCCTATCCGTTCTGCCTCGCCTACCAGGTCGAGGAGGGGGTGCAGGCGCTGGGTCCGCCCGCCGACTGGCTGGCCGAGTGGAAATGGGACGGCATCCGGGGGCAGGTGATCCTGCGCGGCGGGCAGCATTTCGTCTGGTCGCGC
>JAUHZL010000275.1 GCA_030425945.1 Alphaproteobacteria bacterium
GGGCGGTGCTGCCCGGGGCAGACCGGGCGCTGAAACACGCGCAGGCCCTGCACGTGATCGCGCGCGAGACGGGCTTCGCGTCCTGGCCCGCGCTCAAGGCCGCCGCCGAGGCGCGCGGCCTCGACCATGCCGCCGCGCAGGGCCGCCTGCGGCGCGCGCTGTTCCACGGCGAAGCGCTGATGGCCGGGCGCCTGCTGGCCGAGCGGCCCGACCTTGCGGCAGGGGACGCGCCGCTGCTCGTCGCGCTCTACGACGTGCCTGCCGTCGCCGCACTGCTCGCCCGCGACCCGGACCTCGTTCGCCGCCCCTGGCCGCAACGCGGGTTGATGTGCCACCTCGCCTTCTCGCGGTTCCACCAGATCGCGCCCGAGCAGGCGGGGCAGGCGGTCGAGATGGCTGCGCTGCTGTCCGCGCATGGCGGCGACGTGAACGAGAGTTTCCGCTACGGCGAGGGCGACCATGCCCTGTCGGCACTCTACGGTACCATCGGCCATGCCCGGCACCTCGGCCTCGCGCGCTGGCTGCTCGACCACGGGGCCGACCCGAACGACGGCGAGTCGCTCTACCACGCGACCGAGTTCGGCAGCCCCGACGCGGTGGCGCTGCTGCTCGCCCACGGCGCGCGGACCGCGGGCACCAACGCCCTGCCGCGCGCGCTCGACTTCGCGGACATCGCGGTGGTGCGGCTGCTGCTGGAGGCGGGCGCGGACCCGAACGAGGGCGTTGCACCACATCCCTCGGGCGAGCCGTCCTTCGTGATCCCGGCCCTGCACCAGGCGGCGCGGCGGATGGCGCCGCCGGAAATCGCGGAGCTGCTCCTCGACCACGGGGCCGACCCGCAGGCGAGGGCGCTGGGCCACACGCCCTATGCCCTCGCCCGCGTGCATGGCAACCGGGCGATGGCGGAACTGCTGGAGGCGCGCGGCGCCGCCCCGCCGCTGACCGATGTCGAGGCGCAACTGGCCCGGGCTGCCGACGACAGCGCCGAGCCCCGCGACTGGATCGACATGGCGGCTCTGACGCCGGAACTCGGCCGCCTCCTGTGCCGCCTCGTCGGGCGCGAGGGCGCGCTGCCGCACATGCGCCGCCTCGTGGCGATGGGCTTCGACCCCAATGTCACCGACGAGATGGACCTGCCCCCCGTGCACCTCGCCGGATGGGAGGGACTGCCCGAGGTGATGCGCTTCTTCCTCGAGTGCCGCCCCGACCTGAGCCACGTCAACGGGTATGGCGGCTCGCTGCTGTCGACCATCCTGCACGGGTCCGAGAACTGCCCGCAGCGCGCCGCCCGGGATCACATCGCCTGTGCCCGGATGGCGCTCGAACACGGGGTGGCGCTGCCGAAGCGCGCGCCGGAACTCGCGGCGCAGCCCGACATGGCGGCCTTCCTCGCCGACTGGGCAGAGGATCATCCCGGGCAGGTCGTTGCCCACGGGGTGGTCTGATGACGGCCCGCCGCGCCCTCGGGCTGCTGGTCCTCTGGGTCCTCTGCCAGGGCGCGGCGATCCGCGCTGGCCTGCAACCGGCCACCGGCGACGGTTTTCACCGCGGCATGGACCGCGCGTTGTCGGTGCTGGGCTGGGAACTGGCCGCCGCGGTGTTGGCGCTGGTGCTCTGGATCGGCGCGGCGCCTGCAGGGCGGGTTGCGCCGGGTGGCGCGGCTGCCGGGCTTTCTGACCCTGGCGCTCGCGGCGCTGGGGCTCGGCCGCATCGGCGTCGCGCTGGTCTCCGGGGGGTAGGGGGCTGGCCCGGCCGGGCCGCGCGCTGCCCGAACCGGGCCTGCGCGCAGGTGAGAGGCTGGACAGCGACCCAAGCGGGTCCCGTTACGGCTGCTTCCTTCCGGACCTGACCG
The DNA here is from genome assembly GCA_030425945.1 of Alphaproteobacteria bacterium. Classification (GTDB taxonomy): domain Bacteria; phylum Pseudomonadota; class Alphaproteobacteria; order Rhodobacterales; family Rhodobacteraceae; genus Dinoroseobacter. Next base: position 1,853 of record JAUHZL010000275.1, read on the forward strand.
GGTTGGCGGGGCGCTTGCCCGCGCCAACCTCTCGATGCCGCATATACGGACCCAAGCCCCCTTCCGCAACCCCGCCCCCCGTGCGAGGAAGACCGCACCCAGACGGAGCGGCCCCATGGAACAGCGCATCACCTTCGGATCGTCCGGCCTCGACCGGGCCAGCGAACTGCGCGGCAACCCGGAGGCGCTTGCGGCCCTGCTCGCGTCCCCCGGCGCGCGGGTGCTGGCGCTCTGGCGCGGCAAGCTGCTGGTCGCGGGCGACAGTCTTGCCCTGCTGCCGCCGGGTCATCCGCTGCTGGCGGATGCGTCGGAGGCGCCGATCCTGCTCGGGCGGGACGGCGATCTCGCGTGGTTCGCCCAGGACATCTCGCGCTGGACGCCCGAGACCGAGCCGTCGGAGCTTGGCGCCTTCCATGACCCCTCCGTCCAGATCCACCCGGCGGCGCCCGCGGGCAGCGGATTCGCCGAGTTGCGTACGCTGATGGTCCGTCTCGACCGTCGCGCGGCGGAACTGGCCGCCACCGCCAAGGCGGTGCTGGGCTGGCATGACGGGCACCGGTTCTGCGCCCGCTGCGGGGCCGCGACCGAGGTGGCGCAGGGCGGATGGCAGCGGCGCTGCCCGGCCTGCAACGCCAGCCATTTCCCGCGCACCGATCCCGTCGTCATCATGCTGGTGACGCATGGCAACGCGATCCTCGTCGGGCGCTCGCCGGGCTGGCCGGAGGGGTTCTATTCCTGCCTCGCGGGCTTCATCGATCCCGGCGAGACGATCGAGGCCGCCGTCCGCCGCGAGGTCTGGGAGGAGGCGGGCATCCGCGTCGGCCCGGTCCGCTATGTCGCCAGCCAGCCCTGGCCGTTCCCGGCCTCGCTGATGCTGGGCTGCCGGGCCGAAGCGCTGACGACCGAAATCACCCTCGATCCGGCGGAACTGGAGGATGCGCGCTGGATCGGGCGCGAGGAGATGGTGCAGGTGTTCTCCGGCACGCATCCGACGCTGGGGCCGCCCCGGCGCGGCGCCATCGCGCACAGCCTGATCCAGGGCTGGCTTTCGGATCGCCTTGATTAGGGCACGATTTGGCAAGATTCGTCGGGTCTCCTCGCAGCCAGACGGCAGAGGAGTCGCCCGATGGACTTTCGTATCGACGAACAGGTGCAGGCCCCGGTCGGGGTGGTGTTCGCGGCCCTGACCCGCTTCCAGCGGTTCGAGCGCGACGCCGCCGAACACGGGATCGGCGTGCGGCGCGGCGGTCCGGCCGAGCCGGGTGTGGGCACGACGTGGGAGGCCGAGTTCGAAGCGCGCGGCAAGCTGCGCCGGCTTCAGGCCCGGATCACCGAGTTCCACCCGCCGCAGGGCCTCGTGATCGAGGGGGCCGTGGGCGGCATGGCCGGGACGCTGCGCGTCGTGCTGTCGCCGCTCGGGCCGGACCTGACCGGCATGCAGGTCGAGATGACCGTTGCCGCCCGCAGCCTGAGCGCGCGGATGATGCTGGCCTCGCTCGCGCTGGCCAAGGGGCGGGTCGCCAAGCGCCTGCGCAAGATGGTGCGGAAATTCGCGCGCCGGACAGAGAAGGGCCAGCCCGCCTACGCCTGAGGCAGGGACCCCGCCGCGCCGTCAGTGGCGGCGCGGATCGGCAGGATAGACGCCGAGAATCTCGAGCTGCGAGGTGAAGTAGCGCAGTTCGTCCATCGCCCGGGCCACGTCGGGATCGTCAGGATGGCCCTCGATGTCGGCGTAGAACTGCGTCGCGGTGAAACTGCCGTCCACCATGTAGCTTTCCAGCTTGGTCATGTTGACGCCGTTCGTCGCGAAGCCGCCCATCGCCTTGTAGAGCGCGGCGGGAATGTTGCGCACCTGGAAGACGAAACTGGTCATCATGCCCGACGTGCCGCGCCGCGACAGGTCCGGCTCGCGCGCCATGATCAGGAACCGCGTGGTGTTGTTGTCGTGGTCCTCGATGTGGCGCGCCAGCACGTCCAGCCCGTAGATCTGCGCGGCCAGCTCGGAGGCCAGCGCGGCCTTCGACGGCTCGCCCCAGCTGGCGACGTCGCGCGCGGCGCGGGCGTTGTCGGGGCTGACGTGACCCCGGATCGCGCGGTCGCGCAGGAACCGGTCGCATTGCGGCAGCAGCACCAGATGGCTCCAGGCGTCGGTCACGTCCTCGACCCGCGCGCCGGGCACGCCGAGCAGGTTGATGTGCACGCGCACGAAGGTCTCGTCGATGATGTGCAGCCCGGAATGCGGCAGCAGCCGGTGAATGTCCGCCACCCGGCCGTAGGTCGAGTTCTCGACCGGCAGCATTCCGAGGTCGGCCGCGCCGCTGCGCACCGCGTCGAACACGTCCTCGAAGCTGCGACAGGGCATCGCCTCGTGCTCGGGCCGGGCCTCGTGGCAGGCTTGGTGCGAATAGGCTCCGGGTTCCCCCTGGAAGGCGATGCGGCGGGTCATCGGCGACGTCTCCTCGGCTGCGCAGGGCCCGGCGCGGGCGCGGGCGGGGCTGGCTCGCCCGTCACCGGGCGCAGTCGCCGGGCGGGCGTTTCGTCGCGCCTTCTAATCCTTGCCCTCGGCTTGGGGAAGCGCCTATATCCCCGCAACTCCTGAACAAGGTGAGACGCTTCATGTTCGACACGATGACGATGACGAAGGTTCTGGGCGGCTTCTGCGGCGCCCTGCTGATCTTCCTGATGGGCAATTGGGCCGGCGATGCGCTCTATGGGTTTTA
>JAUHZL010000276.1 GCA_030425945.1 Alphaproteobacteria bacterium
CTGTCCGGCGGCATCGGTCACCTGTTCAAGAAGAACAAGGTCAACGTGGTGATGGGCGAGGCGACGCTGAGCGCCGCGAACACGGTCACGGTCAAGACCGACAAGGGGACCGAGACGCTGACCGCCCCCGCGATCGTCGTCGCGACCGGCGCCCGCGCCCGCGAACTGCCGGGGCTCGAGGCCGACGGCGACCTCGTGTGGACCTACAAGCACGCCCTGCAACCCGTTCGGATGCCGAAGAAACTGCTGGTCATCGGCTCGGGCGCCATCGGCATCGAGTTCGCCAGCTTCTACAACACGCTCGGCTGCGATACGACCGTGGTCGAGGTGATGGACCGCATCCTGCCGGTCGAGGACGCCGAGATCAGCGCCTTCGCCAAGAAGGCCTTCGTCAAGCAGGGCATGAAGATCCTCGAAAAGGCGACGGTGAAGAAACTCGACCGGGCCAAGGGCAAGGTCACCGCGCATATCGAGATGGGCGGCAAGACCGAGACGCAGGAGTTCGACACCGTCATCTCGGCGGTCGGCATCGTCGGCAACGTCGAGGGGCTGGGTCTGGAGGCGCTCGGCGTCACCGTCGACCGCACCCATGTCGTGACGGACGAGTACTGCCGCACCGGGGTGCCGGGCGTTTACGCCATCGGCGATATCGCGGGCGCGCCGTGGCTCGCGCACAAGGCCAGCCACGAGGGCGTCATGGTCGCCGAGCTGATCGCGGGCGGGCACCCGCACCCGATCAAGCCGAACTCGATTGCCGGCTGCACCTACTGCCACCCGCAGGTCGCCAGCGTCGGCCTGACCGAGGCGAAGGCCAAGGAGCAGGGCTACGAGGTCAAGGTCGGCAAGTTCCCCTTCATCGGCAACGGCAAGGCCATCGCGCTCGGCGAGCCGGAAGGGATGATCAAGACCGTGTTCGACGCGAAGACCGGCGAGTTGCTGGGCGCCCACATGGTCGGGGCCGAAGTGACCGAACTGATCCAGGGCTACGTGGTGGGCCGCCAGCTTGAGACCACCGAGCAGGACCTGATGGAGACCGTCTTCCCGCACCCGACCCTGTCGGAGATGATGCACGAAGCGGTCCTCGACGCCTACGGCCGGGCGATCCACTTCTGATCTTTGAGCGGAGCGGGCGCGCTTGCGGCGCGCCCTTGGCCCAACGCCTGATCTGACCGGGCCGCACGGAACCAGCGTCCGCGCGGCCCGCTCTGCTTTACTCGACCACCAGCACCCGCCGCGCCAGCGCGCGGCTGTCGGCGCCGGACGCGACATAGCGCAGCTCGTAGGTGCCGGGGGTGTCGGGCGCGGTCAGCACCAGCGGCGAGCCGCCCTCGGTATAGGCATAGGTGACGTAACCCAGGTCGCCGTCCGCCGGGTCGGCGATGGTCAGGTAATCCTCGGGATAGCCCGGCCCGGTCCAGGTCACCGACAGTTCGGCCCCGGCGGCGACCCGGTCGGCGGCCTCCAGCGTGACCGGCGCATCGGCGACGGTGATCGGCCGCGCCTCGGCAATCGTGGTGTCCTGCCCGGTGATGTAGCGCAGCTCGTACGCGCCCGGGGTCAGCGGCAGTTTCACCGGCACCGGGTTGCCCCCGCTGACGTAGCTGTAGGTGACATAGGTTCCGGCGTCCGAGCCGACCGGGGCCACGGCGATGTAATCCTCGTCAAAGCCGCCGCCCTGCCAGCCGACCGGGATGACCTCGCCGATCACGCCCGCGTCGGGCGCGGTCAGGCCCTGCTCGACGGGGGTGACCGTCACCGGGATCGACGCCAGTTCCTGGTAGCCCTCGGCGAGGATGTAGCGGATCACGTAATCCCCCGGCTGGGCGGGCATCCGCAGTTGCGCGGGCGTGCCGTCGGCGGTGTAGGCGTAGGTCTCGTATTCGAGCGAGGGCGCATCGGCGCGGGCGGTGTCGATGTAGTCGCCTTCCGCATTCGGTCCGGTCCAGGTCACCGCGACCGTTGCCCCGGCGGGGGCCGTGGCAGGGGCCTCCAGCGTTGCGGGTGGCAGCGGCGCGTCGAACACCACCGCCAGCGCCACGTCGGCGTCCTCCGTGGTGAAGGGGCGCTCGATCACCGCCTCGTCGGACAGGCGCAGCACGCGCAGGACATAGTCCCCGGCGGGCAGCACCGCCTCGGCGCGGGCGCCATCCGTGTCGGGGGCCGTGACGAGGCCGCCGTCGGCGAGGATCTCGATGCGGATGCCGCCTTCGACGGTGCGGCTCGCCTCGCCGAAGGTCTCGGTCACCGCGATGCGGGCGCGGATCTCGGCGGGCGGGGCAGGCGGCGCCGCGGGGGCGGGCGGCACCATCGCGGTGGCGACCCGGGTCAGTGCCTCGGCCAGCGCGGCGGCATCGGCGGCGGTCAGGAACTCGCCCCCGGTGGCGTCGGCCACGCATTGCATCTGCAGCAGGGCCGCCGGGTCGCTGACGTCGAAGCCGACGACATGGGCGGTGAAATTCACCCCGGCCTCTTCCAGCGCGCGGGCGGCGGCGCAGGGATCGGGGTTGCAGGTCTCGACCCCGTCCGAGACGAGGATCACGGTCGCGGCCTCCTCGGTGTAGCGCAGCGCCTGCGCGGCGGCGATCACGGCGTCAGTCATCGGGGTCTTGCCCAGCGGGCGGATCGCGTTGACGGCGCTGCTGATCGCGGCGCGGGTGCCGGGGCCGGGGGTCACCACGGTCTCGATGTCCGAACAGTCGCCCTTGCGACGGTGCCCGTAGACCGTCAGCCCGAGGTTCAGGTCCTCGGGCAGCGTCCCGAGAAGGTCGCCGACGACCTGCCGCGCGATGACGATCTTGTTCACGCCGTCGATCTGGCCCCACATCGAGCCGGACCCGTCGAGAACGAGGATCGTGTTGGGCCGGTCCTGCGCGGCGGCCGGCAGGGACAGGGTCAAGAGAACGAGCGCGGCGGCAAGGCGGCCGAGGAGATGGATCATGGGGCACCGGAAAGATCAGGGAACGGAATACCCCGACTTTAGAGGGGGTCTCGGAAAATCAAAGCGGTAACTTGCCGGGCTTGATCCGGACCCGGGCGCGGCCCGGGCCACCGGGCCTGTGCGGCCGCGCAGATTGACCGGGCGGGCGAAAGGCGGCACGAGGGAGACATGGCCCAGATTTCCCCTCCTGCCCGGACCGACTGGGTGCTGGTCGCGCTGCTGTTCGTGGCGGGCCTCTTCGCCGCGGCGCAGTTCGGAAAGATCTCGCTGACCCTCGTGCAGCTCGAGGCGATCTTTGCCCTGCCGCTGACCACGCTGGCGCTTCTGGTGTCGGTCGTGGGCCTCGTCGGCCTTCTGGGCGGGGTGATGGCCGGAGCGCTGGTGGCGGGGCTGGGACCGCGCCGGGTGCTGCTCGCCTGTCTCTGGCTGGGCGCGGGGCTGTCGCTGGTGCAGGCGCTGCTGCCCCCGTTCCCGGTGCTGTTCGGCCTGCGGGTGATCGAGGGGTTTTCGCATCTCGGGCTGGTCGTCGCGGCCCCGCCGCTGATGGCACGGGCCGCCACCGACCGGGACCGGCCGATGGTGATGAGCATCTGGGCGATGTTCTTCGGCGTCTCCTTCGCCCTGTCGGCGATGATCCTGCCCTCCCTGCTTGGCCTCGGCGGGGTGCCGCTGGTGTTTGTCGCCCACGGCGCCGGGTTCGCGGTGCTCGCGCTGCTGCTGGCGCCGCGCGTGGCGCGCAGTGTCCGCGAGCCGCTGGAGCTGAACCCGCTGACCGCCCACCTGCGCACCTATCGCAGCGTCCGCACGGCCGCGCCGGGCCTCGGCTTCGTGTTCTACACGATCTGCTATGTCGCGCTGCTGACCCTGCTGCCGACCACGCTCGGCCAGCCCGCGCTGGGGATCTGGCTGCCGCTGGTGTCGCTGCTCGGCAATCTCGGGGCGGGGCAGCTCGGGCACCGGGTGCCGCCCGCCACCATGGCCACCGCCGGGTTCGTGCTGGCGGTCGCCTCGGCGCTGGCGCTGCTGGCGGGGCAGGAGATCGCGGTCTGGCCGATGTTCTTCGCGATGGGCGTCGTGCCCTCGGCCAGCTTCGGCCTGATCCCCGTGCTGAACCCCGACACCGACGGGCAGGCGCGCGCCACCGGGGCCATCGCGCAACTGGGCAATCTCGGCACCGTCACCGGCACCCCGATCTTCGCGCTGGCGCTGACTTGGGGCGGCGTTCCGGCGATGCTGTGGCTGGTGGTCGGCTTCTCGCTGACCGGCATCGTGGTGGTGCAGGCGCTGTCGCGTCTCGCGCTCAGGGCCGCGCCGGTCTGAGCCGCGGCGGAGACCTGCGCGCGCGCACGGATCTGTTCACCCTCCGTTCACAACTTTCGATTGGAGACTCGGCTGCGTCCGCCTATGTTCCGCGGGTAACCCCGGAGGGCGCGGATGCCTGAGCAGAAGTTCATCGAGGTGCGCGGCGCGCGCGAGCACAACCTCAAGTCCATCGACGTCGATATCCCGCGGGACCAGCTCGTGGTGATCACCGGGCTGTCCGGCTCGGGCAAGTCCTCGCTCGCCTTCGATACGATCTACGCCGAGGGCCAGCGT
>JAUHZL010000277.1 GCA_030425945.1 Alphaproteobacteria bacterium
ACGCGAACGAGGGCGCCTCGGACACCCGCACATTGCGCGGGATGATGGTGTCGAAGACCAGGTCGCCGAGGTTCTCGCGGGCGTCGTCCTCGACCTGCTTCGACAAGTTGTTGCGGCTGTCATACATCGTCAGCACAACCCCTTCGACGCGCAGGGTCGGGTTCGCCATCTGCCGGACTTCGCGGATCGACAGCATCAGCTGCGACAGGCCCTCCAGCGCGAAGAACTCGGACTGCAACGGCACCAGCACCGAATCCGACGCCACCATCGCGTTGACGGTCAGCAGGTTCAGCGAGGGCGGGCAGTCGATCAGGATGTAGTCGAAGCCCGAGTCGCGCACCGCGTCCGTCCGCAGCGCCCGGCGCAGCATGACGACGCGATTTTCGTTTCCGACAAGCTCGATGTCCGCCGAGCTCAGGTCCTGGGTCGCGGGCGCGATGGACAGGTTCTCGACCTCGGTCGTCACCGTGATGTCGGCCAGCGCCCGGCCTTCCAGCAGCAGGTCATAGGTGCTGAGCTCGCGCTTCTCGGTCTCGATCCCCAGACCGGTCGAGGCGTTGCCCTGCGGGTCGATGTCGATGATCAGGATCTTCTGCCCCAGCGCGGCCATTGCCGAGCCGAGGTTGATCGCCGTCGTGGTCTTGCCGACGCCGCCCTTCTGGTTCGCGATGGCAATGATTTTCGGGCCGGGGGCGGGGGTGTTTTCAGACACGGGCGATGTCTCCGATACGCAGGAGAGCGGCGTCCGCATGGCTCTCACTGGGATGGTTCTGGACCGTGAAGGACCACATTGCAAGCGCGTCGCGGAGTTCGTCGCGATGTGTCGCGCCCTTCGGGAACAGCGCCACGCCACCGGGTTTCAGATGCTGCGCGGCCAGCTCCAGCAACTTCGGCAAGGGCGCCAGCGCGCGGGCCGAAACCACGTCGGCATAGAGGCCGGGCAGGGCCTCGGCCCGCTCGGCCAGCACGGTGACAGGGACCGATGTTTCACGTGAAACAGTGCGCAGGAACGCCGCCTTGCGCTGGTCGCTCTCGACCAGCGTGACCTGCATCTGCGGCGTTCGCTCGGCCGCGAGAATGGCGACCACCAGCCCCGGGAACCCGCCGCCCGAGCCGAAATCGGCCCAGTCCCGCGTCCCCTCGGGCGCGAGGTCGAAGACCTGCCCGGAATCGAGCACATGGCGGGTCCACACCTCGGGCAGGGTGGAGGGCGCGACGAGGTTGATCTTCGGCGACCACTTCCGCAGCAGCGCCACGAAGGTGTCCAGCCGCTGCACCGTGCGCGGCCCTGCCTTCAGCCGGGCAAGGATGGCGTCGCGATCCCCGCTCATGCCGCGCCGGCGCGCTCGGCGCGGCGCTGATGGGCGAGGATCAGGGTCAGCGCGGCGGGGGTCATCCCCTCGATCCGCCCGGCCTGGTCGAGCGTGCGCGGTTTCACCCGTTGCAGCTTCTGGACAAGCTCCGCCGACAGCCCGCTGATTGCGGCATAGTCCAGCGTCTCGGGCAGGACCCGCTCGGCATCGCGCTGCATGGCTTCCACGTCGCGGGCCTGCCGGTCGATGTAATTCGCGTAGAGCGCGTCGATCTCGAGCTGCTGCCGGATCGCCGGGGCGAGGTCCGTCAGCTCGGGCCAGACCGGATCGAGGTCGGCCATCGCGATATCGGGGAAGGACAACAGGTCGAAGCCCGTCCGCCGGGTGCCGTCCTGATTGACGCGCAGCCCGTGGGCGCGCGCCTCGCTGGGGGTCAGGGCGGTTCCGGTCAGGATCGCGCGGCCCTTGGCCAGTGCCTGCGCCTTGGCGTCGAACGCCGCGATCCGGGCGGGCGAGGCGCAGCCGAGGTCGATGGCCAGCGGAGTCAGGCGCTGGTCCGCGTTGTCGGCGCGCAGGCTCAGGCGGAACTCGGCGCGCGAGGTGAACATGCGGTAGGGCTCGGAGACCCCGCGCGTGATCAGGTCGTCGATCATTACCCCGATATAGCTGGTCGTGCGGTGGAACAGCACCGGCTCGGCCCCCGCGACCGCGCGCGCGGCGTTCAGACCGGCGACGAGGCCCTGGGCGGCGGCCTCCTCATATCCTGTGGTTCCGTTGATCTGACCCGCAAGATAGAGGCCCGGCACCGCCTTCAGCTCCAGCGTGGCGCGCAGGGCGCGGGGGTCCACGTAGTCGTATTCGATGGCGTAGCCGGGTTGCAGGATGGCGACATCCTCCAGCCCGACGATGGAGCGGACATAGGCCTGCTGCACGTCGACGGGCAGCGAAGTCGAGATGCCGTTCGGATAGACGGTCGGATCGTCCAGCCCCTCGGGTTCGAGGAAAATCTGGTGCGAGGTCTTGTCGGCGAAGCGCACGACCTTGTCCTCGATCGAGGGGCAGTAGCGCGGGCCAACCCCCTCGATATGCCCGCCATACATCGCGGAGCGGCCGAGGTTCTGGCGAATGATCTCGTGCGTCTTCTCGTTGGTGTGGGTGATCCCGCAGGCGACCTGCCGGGCGAGCGGCTTGTCATGCAGGAACGAGAACAGCACCGGATCGTCGTCGCCCGGCTGGTCGTCCAGCTTGTCCCAGGCAATGGTGCGTCCGTCCAGGCGCGGGGGCGTCCCGGTCTTGAGCCGCCCCAGCGGAAGTCCGAAATCGTCAAGCCGCTCGGCCAGCTTCACGCTGGGCTTGTCCCCGATCCGGCCGCCGGGGCGCGACTGGTCGCCCATGTGAATGACGCCACGCAGGAAGGTGCCGGTGGTCAGGATCACGGCGCCCGCCGACAGCGCGGTGCCGTCGGCGAGCACGACCCCGGTGACGCGGCCCGCCTCCATCGTCAGGTCGGCGACCTCGCCTTCGACGATGGACAGGTTCGGCTGCGCTTCGGTCTCGCGCAGCATGGCGGTGCGGTAGATCTTGCGGTCGGACTGCGCGCGCGGGCCCTGCACGGCGGGACCCTTGCGGCGGTTCAGCAGGCGGAACTGAATCCCGGCCTCGTCCGCGACGCGGCCCATGACGCCGTCCATCGCGTCGATCTCGCGCACGAGGTGGCCCTTGCCCAGCCCGCCGATGGCCGGGTTGCAGGACATCACGCCGATGGTGTCGCGGCGCAGGGTCACGAGCGCGGTCGCGGCCCCCATGCGCGCGCTGGCATGGGCGGCCTCGGACCCGGCGTGGCCGCCGCCGATCACGATGACATCGAAGCGGTGTTTCACGTGAAACACTCCCTATTTGCCGAGGCAGAAGCTGGCGAAGATTTCGTCGAGGATGTGCTCCACATCGACATGGCCGATCACGGAGTCAAGCCGGAGGATCGCCCGACGCAGCGCATCGGCGGCAATCTCCTCGCGGCCTTCGGCCAGGTGCAGCCCGTCGAGCAGGCGCACGCCCTCCTCCATCGCGCTGCGGTGACGCGCGCGGATCGCGAGGCCCGCGCCCGAGGCGCGACGCTCCAGCCGGGTGGTGATCGCGGCGATCAGCTCGGTGACCCCGGTGCCGGTGCGGGCGGAAATGTGCAGGCCGGGCCCGGAGGTGCCGAGGTCGGATTTCGACGTGACCACCAGATCGTCGGGTCCGAGCGCGAGGTCGGGCAGGGTGCCGTCGCTGGTCAGGACAACGCGCAGGTCGGCGGCCTCGGCCCGGGCGCGGGCGCGGGCGACGCCGATGGCCTCGACATGGTCCTCGGTCTCGCGCAGGCCGGCGGTGTCGAGCAGCGTGACCGGCAGGCCGGAGAGGTCCATCCGCACCTCGATCACGTCGCGGGTGGTGCCGGCGATCTCGGAGGTGATCGCGGCCTCGCGCCCGGCGAGCGCGTTCAGCAGGGTGGACTTGCCCGCATTCGGCGCACCGAGGATCGCCACCTCGAACCCGTCGCGAATCCGCTCGGCGGCGGTGGTCCCGGCGACCTGGGCGCGGAGGTCGGGCAGGACGCCGTCGATCAGCGTGCGGACCTCGGGATAGACGTCTTCCGGCACCTCCTCGTCGGCGAAATCGATGACGGCTTCCAGAAGGGCGGCGGCGCGCAGAAGCGACCGCCGCCAGCCGCCGACCTTGTCGCCAAGAGCGCCGGAAAACACGCGGAGCGCCTGTTTGCGCTGCGCCTCGGTTTCGGCGTCGATCAGGTCGGCGAGGCCTTCGACCTGCGCGACGTCGACGCGGTTGTTCTCCAGCGCGCGGCGGGTGAATTCGCCGGGCTCGGCGAGGCGCAGACCGGGCAGGCGGCCAAGCTCGGACAGCAGGGCCGAGACCACCGCGGGCGCACCGTGGCATTGCAGCTCGACGACAGGTTCACCGGTGAAGCTGCCGCCCGCGTCGAAGGTCAGGATCAGTGCCTGGTCGAGCGGCTGGCCGTCCGCGTCGCGCAGGGTGGCGAGGCGCATCGACCGGCCCGAAACGGGGCGGCCCGACAGCGCCCGCGCCGCGGCGAAGGCGTCGGGACCCGAGACCCGGATGACGGCGATGCCCGCCTTCCCGCGGGCCGTGGCCAGCGCGAAGATCGTGTCCATCGCCCGCGCGGCCTCAGGTGTTCATCGAGTCGAAGAACT
>JAUHZL010000008.1 GCA_030425945.1 Alphaproteobacteria bacterium
ACGACACTGGGTTGTTCGCGGCCTCGCCCCACCAAAGATAGGTCGCCTCGAGATAGGCCCGCTGGATCGCGTCGTCCCGCCAGCCGCGGGAGAAGTAGGGCACGAAGCTCTCGGAGGATTTCGGGTCGAAGAAGACGTTCGGCTGGTTCGTCCCGCGGTCGATGGCCGGGCATCCGAGCTCGGTTAACCAGATCGGCTTGGATTGCGGCGCCCACGCGGTCGGCGTCCCGCTCTCCACCCCGGCGGGGCGGTCGTAATGCGCACTCGACCACCAGGCGCGGAGATCCTTGTAACGGAAGACCCACGGCTTGGCCGCCGCGCCGTCCGTGATCGCGGTTCGCACCTGAGCCGACCTGTCTGCCGCGCTGGCATAGAACCAGTCGAAGCCTTCACCGCCCGCGATGTTCCCCTGCAGGTAAGCCCGGTCGTAGATCGCAGGCCAGCCCTCCTGCGCATCGGCATGCTCGAAGCCGTCCCGCCAGTCGGAGAGCGGCATGTAATTGTCGATGGCGACGAAATCGATCTCCGGATCGGCCCAGAGCGGGTCAAGATGAAAAAACACGTCGCCCGAGCCGTCGCCCGGCTGGTGCCCGAAATACTCCGACCAGTCGGCTGCATAGCTGATTGCCGTGCCCGCCCCCAGAATGGAGCGCACGTCGGCCGCCAGATCGCGGAACGCTTGCACCGCAGGATACGCGCTGGCACCAGAGCGTATCGTCGTCAGCCCGCGCATCTCGGTCCCGATCAGGAAGGCGTCGACCCCGCCGGCCGCGGCGCAGAGATGGGCGTAGTGCAGCACCATCCTCCGAAGCCCCCAGTCGTCCGCGGCACCGGTCCAGGAGACCGTCTCGCCGGAGATCGCGAAGTCGGACGGGCTGGCGCTGCCGAAGAAGTCCGCGACCTGGCCTGCCGCCGCGGCGGACTTGTCGACGCTGCCGGCGTAGCGCGCCGCGGGCGAGCACGTGATCCGGCCGCGCCATGGAAACACAGGCTGGCCGGTCTCGGCGGCGTTGTCGCTGTAGGGGTTTGGGAGCGTGTTGCCCGGCGGAACGTCCATCAGGAAGAACGGATAGAAGGTCACGCGCAGACCGCGGGCCTTCATCTCCTTGATCGCCTGCACCACCGCGAAGTCGGCCGGCGTGCCGCCATAGACCGGCCTGTCCTGGTTGTCTCTGCTGACGAGATGGGCGGCGGCGCGCGAGACGCCGTTGACGCTCCACGTCTGCGGGTTCGTCGTCTTCTCGGGGACCTCGACCCCCGGCCGGATCGTGCAGTTGCCCACGCGCAGGTCGTTGCCGAACCAGGCGACGACGAGGCTGACGCTCTCGACCTTCGGCGCCATGGCCTGCAGCCGGTCCAGCGCCACGACCATGTCGGCGGTTTCCGAGAGCGCGTTCAGGTTCTCCGGGGTCTGCGCGCCGCCGCTGCCTTTGCGGATACCGGTCGTGGCATAGGTGAACTCGCCCGAGGCCGGGATCATGGTGACGGCGCGGGTCAGACCCTCGGCCGTGTCGGGATCGGCGAGTGGCCGGAACACCTCGAAGGAGAGCTGCGGCAGGCGGTTGCCGTAATTTGCGAGCGGCAGGTCCTCGAAGACCAAGTAGGCGGTGCCGCGATAGGCCGGCGTGTTCGCCGCGCCCATCTTCGCCGCGATGAACGGGTCGGCCGTCTGCGCCTCGTCGCCCGGATACCAGCGCCAGGTGATCCCTGCGGTGTCCATCAGCTTCCCGTCGGCCCAGATGCGCCCGATGCCTGTGATGGGCCCCTCGCAGAGCGCCACGGCGAAAGACGCGTAGTAGAGATACTCGGTCGTCTTGACCTTGCCGCCACCCCCGCCACCCTTGCCGCCGCCCTGCGTGGTGGTCTTCGTCTCTTCGCGGAAGTCGGTCGCCCAGATCACGTTGCCGCCCAACCGCATGCGGCCATAGACGCGCGGGATCACGGCGCCCTCGGTGGACGAGGTAATCCGCAGGGAGTCCAGCCGCGGGCCCTCGATCCGCTGGGTCGGCGCGAGCGAGGACACGATCCAGCTGTCGACCACCGACCCGATTGTCGAGCCGACGAAGCCGCCGATGGTGGCGGCGCTGACGCCGAGGATGGCCCCACCGATCGAACCGCCGATGGCGGCGCCGGCCGCGCCGAGAACAAGGGTGGCCATGTCGGGGTCTCAGCGTTGCGGAAACAGGAAGGCGAAGGCGATGCGCCGCCGCCAGGATTGCGTGAGCGGTTCCTCGATCACGCCGAGCCGCTCGTAGGCGTGGAGGAAGCTGTCGGGCCCGGTCAGGATCCCGACATGCTTGGCGATCGCGCGCGGCATCATCCGGAACAGCACCAGCGCGCCGGGACCGGCTTCGGCGGGCGACAACTCGATCATCATGCGCCGGGCACCCTCGGCCAACACTTCGCGCGGGCCCGTCTCGCCCCAGTCGCGACTGTAGGGCGGGATCGGAAACGGCTCGGGACCGATGGCCTCGCGCCATACGCCGCGTGCGAGGCCGAGGCAGTCGCAGCCGACGCCGCGCAGGCTGGCCTGGTCGTGGTACGGCGTGCCGAGCCAGGCGCGCGCCGCGGCGATCACCCTGTCTGGATCGGCCGGCGTCACAGCACGCCCCCGTCGTGACCGCCGTCCTTCGTCGCGTAGCGCAGGATCGTGTCTTGGCCCGGGATGTGCGGGAAGCCGCGGAAGTTGGCCGTGTTGGCGAACTTCGCCCCGCAGGACTCGATCCGCTTGTCGCAGCCCGCACGGATGGTGAAGCCGTCGCCCTCGGCGATCGCGCGCACCGGCGCCTCGAGCAGGGAGAGGATCGCGACGCCATCGGTCACGTCATGGCCCAACACCTCGGTGCGCCGCCCCGCATTCGCGCCGCTCGTCCAGTCCAGCGTGCCGAAGGTGAACCAGCCGGCCTCGAAGCCACCGAGACCGGAGGCGGTGAAGGCCCGGTCGCGCAGGAGATCGATTACGGCGCCCGCGCCCTTGTAGGCCGGATCCTCGAGATCGACGCCGCAACGCGCGTCGCCAAGCGCGGCATCGCAGGTCGCCTGGAAGGTCCGCCCGACCGTCTGACCCAGCACATGCGCGAGCGAGCGCACCTCCGCCACGAAGGCGAGCCGCCCGCGCCGGATCTGGCCGATGGCCCCGCGCCGCATCAGCAAGCGCTGGACCGTGTCGGCCCAGTTCACCCGCCAGACCTCGACCTCGGCGTTGTCCCAGCGGCCGTCGAGAATGTCGGTCTCGGTGATCCGGTCCGAGGTCAGCACCCCCTCGGCGTCCTGCGCATCGACCGACAGGTCCGAACCAGAACGGACCTCCGAGGCGGTCAGCCCGCTCTCAGGCTCGAAGTCGGTCCCGTCGAAGTTGAGCGTCCGGTCGTGGTCGGTGAAGCCGAAGATGACGCCATCGGCGCGGGTGATCCGCCAGCACCACGCGAGCGTCGTCGTGCCATCGTGGAGATGGGCCTGCAAGGCGGGGTCGAGCGACTTCATCGCCGGATCTCCAGAAGCGGGATGGAGGTGATCGAGCCGAGCCGCTCGAGGTCGAGCGTCACGTCGAGCGCGTCGGTGTCGAAGCGCACCGGCACGTCGAAGGCGAAGCCTGCGGTCACGGCGACGCCCTCGGCGGGCGCGCTGTCGAAGGTGACCACTCCGGTGGTCATGTCGACGGACCACCCGCTGGGCTGTTCGGCACCATCGAGCGCGACGCGCACCGTGTCGGCGACCGGCTTTGTGATCGTTCGGGTCCAGGTCTGGCTGCCCGAGGCGTAGCGCTTGACCAGCTGGAAAGCGGTGGTCGTGCCATCCCCGGTGCCGATGGCCTGATCGGTGGGCGATGGCGCGCCCGAAGGGAGGCAGGACTTGTGGTCGCCCCAGTCCTTGAAGCGGAAGCCATACAGGCGGCCATTGCGCGCCTCGAAGAAGGCGACCACTGCCGCCAAATCGTCCGCGCGGCGGATGCCGTAAGCGACATCATAGCGACGGCGCGAATTGGCCCAGCTGGCGTTGCGTTCCTCGTCGCCGGAGGCAAGCTCGACGATCTGCGTGCGCCGCTCCGGCCCACCGCGCGCGCCACGGCTGATATCGTCCGGAAACCGAACCTCGTGAAAGGCCATCAAGAGCTCCGATTTGGGACTTTCATTGTGGGGTCAACGCGGCAGACGGGCCTGAACCGGCGAGGGCCTCGCGAACGGAAGCGATAGTGTTTCGGACCGACATCACGCTTCAGCATGAAACGGGTCGCTTTACGGAAGTGATCGGACGGATAGTCCCGTAAATTCAACGGAGGCGAACCGCATGATCGAGCTCACCATAGCACTCATTCTGTTTCTTTTCCCGCTCGCCTACAGTCCTGGACCTGGCAATATGTTCTTTGCAGCCATCGGTGGGCGGTTCGGTTTACGGGCATCTGCCCCCGCAACAATCGGGTATCATCTGGCCACTTTTGCCGTGACAGCCGCAATCGGCTTCGGCTTTGCCGGTGTCGCTCGCATGAGCACCGAGGTTTTCGACCTAATGCGTTATCTCGGGTCGGCTTATATTCTCTGGCTTGCGCTAAAATTCCTGCGTGCCGGCGCTACCGACGACGGCAAGGATGCTCGTCGCGCTACTGTGATGGACGGTGCAATCCTGCTGCTTCTGAATCCAAAGGCATATCTGATCATCGCATTGATGTTCACTCAGTTCCTTCAGGCCAACTCCAATTCTGGAGCCGGGCTCGTTTTCTGGATCACAAGCGTTTTCACGCTGAACAACTTTGTTGCTTTCACAGTGTGGACGATTGCAGGCGACGTGCTGATGCGACGGTTCAGGAGCGAAGACAGCGCTCGCCCCTTGAATATCGCTTCTGGATTGATGCTTGCTGCCGTAGCGATCTGGATTGTCCTTCAATGACTAAACGGTTCAGAGCCCCCTCCGCCCAAGGGACACGGCGCGTGCGACATCGGCCGCGACCTGCGTGCGGGACTGCCGGAAGCTCTCGGCGTCGCGCGCCATGATGGTGACGTTGACGCCACCTCCGCCGTAGGCCTGCGCCTCGCGCCGCGACAACACGCGCTCGCCGCGCTGCAGGATCGCCGGCACCTCGTCGTGGCGAAGCCCGGCGATGCCGCCAGCGTGCATCCTCGGCGCGCTGGCGAAGGCCATCGCTGGAACCGCCCGCATCGACGAAGCAGCGCCGACGATACCACCGCGGTGGAGCACTGGTCGCGGAACCGGCGCTGGCGAAGTCATCGGCGCGGCCGAACCGAGCAGTGCGCCGAACGCGCCAGTGAAGATTCCCGAAAGTGCGTTGGCGATCGGCCCGAGGATGAACCGCCGCGCCGCCAGCTGGGCGAGGTCGGCCAGCAGCGAGGTGACGAGATCGCGGAAGTTCAGCTTGCCGGTCTTCACGAACTGGCCCACCGCTTTCTCGGCCGACTGGAAGGCGCTCACGAGACTCTGGCCGATATCGCCACCGGTCTCGCGGGCCTTGCTGGCGTAGTCGGAGAGCGCGGCGGTGACCGCCTGCCAGCCGCTGACCGCGGTCTCCACATTGGGCTGGGCTGCAGCTGCGGCAGCACCCGCGGCGGAACCGGCATCGGTCGCAGCCTGTCCGGCATCGTCGAGCGCGGTCTCGAACCGCTCCGCCGCGGCCGTGGCCTCGGCGAGCGCATCGGCGCCGTCCTCGTCATTGCCGCGCACCGCATCCCGCAGCGCATGCCAGCTTTCGAGGGGCGCGCTGGCACCTTCCGCCAGATCGCGCGCCGCACCACGGTAGACATTCGCGGACTCGAGCGCGCGGTTCGCCGCCTCGACCAGACCAAGATCGGGAGCGGTGAGCGGGTTGTCCTCGAAGGCCCGGTCGAAGGCCGCCTGCGCCGCCGTCGTGGCAGCACTGGCCGCACCCTCGAAGCGGTTCTCGATCTCGCCGAGGTCGAGGTCGGGCACCAGCGAGATGCGGCGCTCGGAGCCAAGCGCTTCCAGCCCCAGGTTGATGCCGCCGATGAAGCCATTGATGCGGGCGACCACGCCGTTCAGCATCGCCTCGACGCCGTCGATCAGGCTGTTGGCCGCCTGGAACGCCAGATCGCCGATGGCGGCGGGCAGCAGGCCCCAGATCGCCTTGATCGCCTCGTAGGCGCCTTCGAACGTGTTCGCGGCGGTGTTGCCGAAGCCCACCACGCTCTCGATGGCGCCTTGCATGCCCGAGGCGGCGTCGGCCTTCAGGTCGAAGAACATCGCCGTTGCGGCGGCACCCGCCGCAGCGGCGCCCATGCGGATCCGCTCCCAGACCTCGACCGCGAGATTCTTCAGGAGCGACATGGCCTCGCCAAAGCCGACGGCACCAGAGACGAGGCGGGTGAACTGGTAGACGAGCTCGCCCGCGCCGACGATCAGCGCCCCGATGCCGGTGCGGATCAGCGCTCCGCGCAGGACGACCAGCGCCGTGGCGAGGCCACGGACCGAGAGAGCCGCAGCGGCCATCCCCGCCACCCAGCGACCGGCGAGGAAGGCTGCGAAAGTGGCGGCGTATGTCGTCAGGCGGCCGATGTTGTCGAAGAGACCGCGGATCGCGATGCCGAGCGGACCGGTCCGGCTGGCGACCGCCGCCATCGCGTCTGCGACGGCTTCGAGCGCAGGCGCGGCGGCGACGGCCAGCTGGTTCGACAGCCCGCGCCAGATCAGCCCGAGCCGAGAGATCGCGTCGTTCGTGCGCTCGATCTGGTCGGCGTCCTGCTCCGACACGATGACGCCGAAAACCCGCACGTCCTCCGTCGCCTGGCGCAGCGTCGCGGTGTCGATCCGCGACATGGCGATGGAGCCTTCCTCGCCGAAGAGCTGACCCGCGACGGCCGCGCGCTCGGCGGCGGGCACGAAGCTCTCGATGGCGGCGTTGATCGCGCCCACGCGCTGGTCCAACGGCAGGGCGATCAGCTCGTTGGCCGAAAGCCCCAGCCGATCGAGCGCGTCGGCGGCGGGGCCGGTCCCGGCGGCCGCCTGGCTGAGACGGCGCGTCAGATCCTTCGTCGCCTGCTCGATGCCGGACATCGACACGCCCGCCAACGCGCCCGCGCGCTCCAGCGTCTGGATCGAGCCGACGGTGGTGCCGAGGGACTGCGCCAGCTTCGCCTGCGCATCGACCGTCTGCAGGCCGGAGCGGACCATGGCAACGCCGGCAGCCGTGGCGGCAGCGACCGCAGCTGCAGCCGCCACGCGCACTCGGCGTGCGAAACCGGCGAGCCGGGCGTTGGCCGCCTCCATCTCGCGGCTGAGCCGGCCGAAGCCACGCGACCCGGCTTCGCCCACGCCTTCCAGTTCGGCGCGCACCTGCCGTCCGCCCACGGCCGCGAGGCGGACGCTGACTCTCTTCTCAGCCATGGGAGGTTTCCATCTGTTCGTTGAGCTTGGCGACCATCACCGCTTCGATGACGGGCAGCAGTTCGGCCATGGCGAGCGGCGGCACGCCGAGCGCATCACCGAGCGCGAGCGCCGCCGACATGTCCCAGCCGATCACCGCGCCGGGCAGGACACGGAGCTGACCGCCGAGGCGGCCGACCAGGTCCCAGACCTGCCAACCCTCCGGAGTTTCCGGACGGTTCAGCCGCGCCGGGCAGTCCGGGCAGGTTTTCGCGCAGGCTTCGCAGTATCGGTCGCCCCCGCCGAAGGACCAGTCGGCGAGAGCGCGGAGACGTTTTTTTCCTGTTGCAGCAGCAGGCCCTTGGAGACGTAGGTCAGCTGGAAGGCCTCGAAGATCGGCCAGACGTCGAGCAGCGCGTCGATGGCCTCGGGGCCCGGGTCGATCGCGTTGCCGTCGGCGTCGCCCACGCCCTCCCAAGCGAGCACCGCCCGCCGCGCGAGCGCCTTGGCGAAGGCGACGGCGCGTTCCTCGTCCGATGCCTCCTCCGGCACGGCTTCGACGGCGGGATCGCTGCGCGTCGCCACCATCAGGGCGGTGGTCAGGGGGCGCAGCTGCACCCGCACACCAGGCGAGAGGTCATGCCAGCGCGGCGCGTTTGTCAGGTCGAGCGTGAGCATCAGTAGGTCTCCACGTCATTCACGAGGGTTGCGGTGCACATCCGGCCGACCACGCTGTCGCGCGCCGCCTGCCAGTCGAAGGTGGCCTGGACACCCTGCGGACCGGAGATCTCGATGCGCGGGCGCGGCAGGAAGACGGCGTGCACGGTGAAGGTGAAGCTCTCGCCGGACGGCAGCGCGTAGGCGAACTCGAGCTCGCAGGGATCGCCGTTGATCGCCTGTGTCACTAGCGTGCTGTCGGCGAAACGGACCTCGATGGAGCCGGTGAGCGCCGCGATGGACGGGTCCGCCCCATCGATGCGACCGTCGTTCCGGATCGTCTCGATCCGGTCGAGGTTGTTGGCATAAGTGATGTCGGCAGAGACCACGTTGCCAAGGGCGGTCCCGTTACGTGTGATCGACCCGTTGAAATGGCCGAAGCGCTTCAGCTCGAGAGCGGCCGGCGTCCCGGCGCTGGTGCTCGTGCCGACCGTCTCGCCCTGCGCCACCAGCCGGGCTGTCGCGGTCAGTAGGCCCGAGCGCTGCATCTGCCAAGTGATCTGGTCGAGCACGCAGCCGGAATACATCGCATAGCGCGGCACTTCCGGCATGCCGGTCTCGATCGACATGCTGGGCAGCGTCCAGGCGCTTGACTGGAACTCGTGCGTCCATGGGCCGGTGCCCGTGGTGGTCGGCGCACCGAACGCGGCCTTGAGCCAGAAGCCGAAGGCTTCGGCATCGAGCGGCACCACGACATCGCCATCGGCTGTCACGGCATCCTTGATCGGCGCCAGTGGGTCGCGGCCGTAGCCGAGAAGCTCCGAGTTCAAGAGCGGCTGCTCTGCGCCGAGCGTGGTGCTGGCAAACGGCATCTTCGTGAAACCGCCCACGGGCGGCGTGCCATAGACGGTCTCGAACGCAAGCGCCATCAGCGCCCGCGCCCCCTGGGCTCGTGCCATTTTCGTCTCCTGTGGTCAGTTGGGTCAGGCCAGCGGGTCGGCCGTGGTGTAGTGCAGGACCACCGGGATCACCGCAGCCTTCAGACTGGCGGCGCCCTCGACCGGCAGGTCGACCGGCCGCGGGGCTTCCGCCTCGACCCAGTCGCAGAGCCCGCCCAGCGTGCGGTCTGCGGCGAGCGCCGTGCCGATGCTGGCGGTCAGCGTGTCGAAGGCAGCGTCAAGGTCAGCGCCTTGGACCACGGCCTCTATCTCGGCGCGGTGCTGGTAGTGGTGGGCGAGCGGCGACAGCGTGACCTCCGGCTCTCCCGGTTCGCCGTCGCGCAGGATCAGCAGGCCATCAGCCGGCACGCGCTCCGGCAGCACCTCGCCGCGCAGAGCGTTGGCAGGCAACGCCAAAAGCCGCGCGTGCAGCGCGGCGAGGATGGTTTCGCGAAGGGTGGGCATCACTCAAATTGTCGTGTTGGCGCAGCAAAGAAAATTGCAGGTCCCGAAAAATCGATGCCTTGCGACGCACAAGTCCCTGCTTTTTTGACTTCGCTCCTAATGCTCATTTTGCGGAAGCCCGTCGCCGATGGAGTAGTAGTCGCCCTTCTCGGCCACAAAAATATGCATGGAAAGGCTCGTACCGGTTTCGCCGTCAAAGAGACCCATGGCGATTGCGATCCAATCGTGGTGGATAGGATCCCAGAACAGGGTCGATCCGCACTTTGAGCAGAAACCCCGCCGAACCTTTTCCGATGAGCGATACCACGTGACGTACTCCTCCCCAGCGACCGTTACTGCGGAACGTGGCACATCGACTGAAGCGCCGAAGTGACCGCTTTGCTTTCTGCAAGCGGTGCAGTGACAGGCATTTGGCGCTGGAAGGTCTCCCTGAACGCTTATCAGAACGGACTTGCAGAGACACGACGCCTTATGCATTTGCCTTCACCCTCTGAGCTTCAGTTCGCGCCCGCCGACGAGCACTCAGGTGGTGAATGACTGCCTTGGCCTCGGAGGGCGGCTTCCGCTCCACCCGGCAGTAATCGGATCCATCCTTTTTTCTGGTCATCAAACCACAAGAAATCATCGCTCGCCGAAGGGTCGCCACGTCCTCAAATGTGTGCACCGAGCTCAGAAGCGCATTTACTTCTTTTTCACTGAGCAGGCGTTCGGCTGGAATTGTTGCCCAAAGTGCCCAGAGAGCCAGGGTCTGCACGCTGCGACGGGAGGGCCACTGGCGCAGGCGCCCGAATGCATCGAACTGGTTCAGCGTGCGCTCGACCGTTCGAGCGTCAGGAAGGGTTTCGGGCTCGCGTTTGCACATCCGGTGCCTCGCAGCGGTTGCGGCCCGCATGTGCTGAAGGTTCTGAAACCCGGCTGCCCGGGCAACCATATTCATCAAGGCAAGATGGGACGGGCTGGCCTCTCCGAGCTGCCTTGACAGTGCGCGGGAGAAGACGGTCACATCATCGACCTGAAGCGGCACAGGAATTTTGGTCATCACTCATCCATCTAAGGCGCACTGATGTTTCGTTGGTCGCTGGCTTGACGAAACGACGCCTCGGTGAATGCGATGTCGTTCTAAGATGTAATGGCAGGTTTAGCACTCCAAATGGAGCAGCGACGCCTCGGTGTCTGCCGACCGTGGCGTTCGGATACACGAGAGTTCGGTACGGCGCAACGAAACCTGACATGTGAGGCCGTCAGAAGAAGGGCGTAGGCGTCCGAGCTTGGAACATCACCACCGCACATCCACCCAGTTCGCCACGATCAACCCCGGCACGCTATCGAGCGCTTGCTCGGCGTCGCGGTCGAGATCGAGCCGCTTCGGCAGTTTGACCTGCGGGACCAGCAGGAAGATCGGCGCGGCGACCTGGTTGCGGCCGGTCTTCGCGCGCGAGGCCACCGCCAAGCCGCGCGTGTTGATCCGGGCACGGTCGGCGACAAGCAGGCTCGGACCTCTCCGGCGATAGACGAAGCGCAGGCGCAGGCCACGGCGGCGTTCCCATTCGCCAGGGGTGAGCTTGGCGCCGCGCAGGCCCCGGCCCGCAGCTTCGGTCGGAATCGCCAGCCAGAACCCGTTCTTCGAGCGGATCAGCGGGCCGGTGTCGTGGGCGCCGATGATGACCGGGGCCTTCGACCAGACCAGCGCCGCAGCATTCAGGCTCTCGCCTGCCTTAGGATAGGTCTGGCTGCGGATCGAGTTGGCGAGCCGACGGCCGAGCCCCGCGCTGGTGATCTGGCCGCGCCAGGCGGTCTTGAGTCCAGTGCCCGCCTCGCGCATGGCGGCGGTGACGGCCTTCTCGCCCGCCTTCACCTCCGCGACCATGGCGGCGACGAGGTCGGGCGTGATGTCGAGCTTGAGCTTCACGCGGGCCTCAGATCCACGGTCCAGACGAGCCGCTCCCGGTCGCGGAGGGGCTCGCCCTGGATCAGGAAGGCCTCGCCGTCGATCTCGATGCGATCGCCCGGCCGCGGGTTGGCCACCTCGGCGAGGCGCAGATCCAGCCGGGTGGTCTCCGACCAGATGCGCGCTTCGCCGAAGTTGGTGACGTCGTCCGGCCGGCGCAGGATGGCGCGGACCAGTGCGGGCGCGCCACCTTCGGCGGTGTAGACGACGTCGCGCGCGAGATGCGCATCTGCGAAGAGCGCGTCGAGGGCAACGGCGAAGGCGGTCATCAAGTCCGCCTTGCCGAGCGCAGCACCTGCGGCCGAGTGCAGATCGGCAGCGGATTACTCTCGATCTCCAGGCGCACCCACTCGTCGCGATCCCGGTCGGGAATGGTGCGGGCGTAGAGCGGCTGGCCGAGGGTGTTCACCGTCTCGAAGGTGTCCGCGGGGGCGTAATAGATCTCGAAGAGCCCTTCGATGCCCTCCGGGTAGAAGAACGCCTTGTCGGTGGGCACGGTGAAACCGACGCCGCCCCGGTAGCGGCGGAAGGTGATGCCGCCGAAGCTGAACTCGTCGGCGACGCGACCCCGCAGATCGGCCGCTGCAGCGGTGTTGAGGTAGGTCTCCCGCACCTCCTTGTGGGCCACGAGATCGGCAAAGAAGGCCGAGCCGCATTCGGCGCGGACCTGCACGGCGCCGGCCGAGAGCCCGCCCATGGAGTCCTCGACGCTCTCGATGAGCGCCTGGCAGCGCTTTCGCAGCGCCCCCGAAGCCGGGCTCGCGTTGTCGAGGTCGAAGTCGATCTCGGCGGCGGGCGTGATGCCGAACTCCGTGAAATAGTTCACGACCGTCGCGTGATCCTTCGGGTCCTTCACCAGCCCCTGGATGCCGTTCAGGAGGTGGTACTCGAAGGTGGTCTCGGCGTCCTGGCGGAGCTTGCGCAGACGGTACGCCACCTCGGTCTGTACCTGCTGGGTAGCACTTTCCGAGCCGAAGTCGCGGACGGACTGGATCTCCGAGGCCCAGAGCACGTCCTGCTTCTTGAACTGACGGCAGACGAAGGCGCGCATCTCGCGCCGGTCGGGTACCTGCTGTTCGTAGGCCGAACCGCGCTCGGAAAACGGGATCAACGAGAGCGTGCCGTCGCGGCTCTCGATCACGACGGTGCGGGAGCGCACGCCTCGGGGGCTGAAGAGGGCCGAGCCCGAGAGCAACGCGGGCTTGTAGGGGATGTTCTCGAGCGCGCGGGTGAGCTCGACGATGGTGAAGGCATCGCCTTCGAAGATGTCCATGGTGGCCATGAGGATGCCTCCTGTCGGGATTGGATCAGCGGACGAGGATGCCCGCGGCGAGAAGCGCCGTGTGGGCGGACGCGATCTCGCCCTCGCTGGGCGTGCCGGCGAAAACGAGGTCGTGGCGGTTGACGATGGCGGGGCCGCGGACGACGGCGACGGCCGGCACGTCGCCGGCGGACGCATCCGCCTTGCCCCAGAGCACGGCGACGGCGGTTTCGGTGCCGTCGACGGCACCCGGGTCGTGGGCCGCGTACTTGCCGGACGCGGTGATCTTGCCGAGCACGGTGCCGGGCTCGAGCGTGCCGGCGGCGACGATGATCTTCTCGCGGGTGTAGTCGCGGAAGGCTTCCCAGACGAGGAAGCCGCCGGGGTGCGTGCCTTCGACCAAAGTGGTCATGGTATCATCCTTTCAGCTTGAAGGTGCGGGCGACGATCTCGCCCCAGGGGCGGGCGGCCGAGGGACGGCCGGGCTGCGGGTGATGGGGCGCGATCTCGGGCTCGGCTTCGGCCTTCGCGGCGAGAAGTGCGGCGCGCACCTCGTCGAGGCTCGCGTCCGCTTCGAGGAAGCGGCCCGCCATCTGTGGCTGGCCCGCGAGGCGGCAGAGATCGACAACGGCCCGGGCATGACCGATGGCCTCCGAACGGATCGCGGCCGGGTCCGGCGGTGCGCCACTGGGCGGCGGCGTCTCGATCGGCGGCCGCGGGGCATCGGAGGCGGCGGGCAGCTCGTCCTCGGCGTCCGCGACCTCGTCGCCTTCGGTGGCGTTGTCGGTGGCCTCGGTGTTCCCGCCATCGCTGTCGTCATCGGGCTCCGGCTCGGTTTCGATAGCCTCGACCAGCACCGGCGGCGCGTTCCGGAAGCGGCCGATGTCGAAGCGCGCGGCGATCCGGACGGGCTCGATCAGCCGGTCGGCGAAGCCCTGCGCCACGGCGTCGGCGGCGTCGAACCAGGTTTCGGACGCCATCAGCGCCGAGACCTCCTCCGGGGTCCGACCGGATTTCGCGGCGTAGCCCGAGACAAGGCTGCCCTTCACCTTGTCGAGCGCCTCGGCCATGGCGCGCATGTCCTCGGCCGTGCCCACCACAAGGCCGGCCGGGTCGTGGATCATCAGGAAGGCATTCTCCGGCATGACGATCTCGTCGCCCGCCATGGCGATGTAGGAGGCGGCCGAGGCGGCGATGCCGTCGATCCAGACCGTGACCGTCCCCTCGTGGCGCTTGATCGCATTGTGGATCGCGACCGCGTCGAAGACCGACCCGCCGGGGCTGTTGAGCCGCAGATCGACGGGCGTGCCCTCGGGCAGCGCGCCGAGTTCCGCCAGAAACCCCTTCGCCGAGACCCCGTAGGTGCCGATCTCGTCATAGATCGCCACTTCCGCACCGGTCCCCCGGGCGCGGATCGCATACCAGCTTGCCATGTCGTCACTCCTGTTCGGTGGCCGGATCTGTCGCTGCGGCGCCGTCATCCGTGCTGTCGCCCGCGCCATCAGCGGGCTCAGGCCTTGTCGCCGGCGTCGCGCGAGCGCCCTGCGTCTCGCCGGGGCTCGTGCGGTAGCGCAGGCCGAGACCTGTCGCGCGGGCGGCGTCGGCGGCGTTCTCGCGGTCGACTTCCTCGATGTCGTAGCCGGTGGCCTCGACCACCTTGCGCCGCGAGGTGATGCCGGCCTCCATCGCCAGAACCTGCGCCTGGATGTCCTTCAGCGGGTCGACCCAGTCCCAGCGCGGCGGGATCCATTGCACCGGCCGCACCTCGGCCAGATCGGCGTCGAGTGCGCCCGACAGCACCGCCGTCTCCAGCCAGCGCAGCCAGACCGCGCGGCAGAGCTGGTGCACGATCACGCCGTGCTGGAGCTGGCCGATGCGACGGCGGAATTCGACTAGTTCTGCCCTCAGGCTCGAATAGTTGGCCTGCCGGACGTCGCCGGTGACGAGGTGATAGGGCAGCCCCAGCGAGGCCGCGACCGAGAGCAGCGTGCGGTACTGGAACGCCTCGTAGCTGCTGCCGACATCGGCCGGAGACGAGAACTTCACGTCCTCGCCCGGCAGCAGCACCTGCATCGTGCCTGGCTCGAGGCTCGCGATGGCAGCCCCGTCGAGATCCGCGTCGGCCTCGCCCATCATGGGCTCTTCCGGCGCGGTCTTGGTTATGAAGCCCGCGAACATGGCCGCGGTCTTCTTCCGGTCGAGTTCGGCGTCGTCGTACTGGTCGAGCAGAAACAGCCGCACCATGGCCGGCGCGATATGCGGCAGTCCCCGGATCTGGCCCGCGTCGATGGGCCGATAGACGTGCAGCACGTCCGCCGCCGGCACGCGCACCGTCTCCGGGATCACCGCCCCCTGATCGGTGCTGTCGCCCGGATGGCGGCGGCGGAAGTGGTAGGCCACGCGCCGGCCGATTGCATCGAACTCGATCCCGCAGCGGATGCGGTTGCCATTGGCCGCCGTCTCGGTCTTTTCGAAGGGCAGCATCTCGGACTGGAGAAGCTGCAGCTGGAGCGGGACCAGCAGCCCGTCCTCGGCCCGGCGCGGGCGCAGCCGGACGAAGCACTCGCCCGCCACGAACATCTCGCGCGCGACCATGGCCTGCAGGCCGTAGAAGTCGGTCAGCCCGTCCGCATCGGCCTCGTCGGTCCAGGCGAGCCAGAGCCGCTGGACCCGCTCGCGCAGGTCGCCGTCCCCGATCAGCGAGGACGGCTTGATCCCGTCGCCGACGAGGTTCGCCGCGAAGGCCTCGCAGGCGTTGGCGGCGTACCCCTTGGTCACGACCAGTTCGCGGGACCGCGCGAGCAGCCGCGGCCCTCCGGAGGCGACCAGCGCGTTGATGTTCTCGAGCGGCGGGTTCCAGCCGCGCAGCCGGCGTTTCGCCATGGCGCCTTCGAGACGGGCGCGCACGGCGGCCGGGCCGCCTGTGGGCCGGCGGCGAAAACGGTCGAAGAGGCCCATGGGATCAGAGCCCCTTCGCCGTCGTCACGCGTACCTGCCGGACGATCCGGCGCCCCTCGGCCGCGGCGATCTCGCGATCCAGCGCGTCGATGGCGCGGTCGATCTCGGCGACGCTGCGATAGTCCACGGTCTTGCCGTCATAGCTGACCCGCGCCACCCCCGAGGACCGCTGCGCGGTCAGCGCGTCGCGGCGGGCGCGGAGCTCTGCGGCCGTGGCCATGGATCACCTCATGTAGCTCGAGTGCACCGTGCGCCGGCGCGGCATTGGTCGTGTAGGGATGGACGGCGCGATCGCCGTACCGGCCTCGGGCCCGTCCGATTTCGCCAACCCGAGTTGCCCTTCCAGATCGGCCCATCGCGCCTCCGGCCAGCGATCGGCGCCCGCGATCCACGCCGCCGCGCGGGCGTAGACCCGTGTGTCCAGCGCCTCGTTGCGCTCGCGCAGCTTCTGCCACTCGAGCCGCGTAAAGCCGCGTTTCGTGCGCACCGTCACCAGCTGCTCGGCGGTCAGCTGCTTGAGCCATTCGCCGTCCGCCCAGTCCGGCAGATGGATCGTGCCGGGCGGGCACAGCGCGCCCGCCGCCTGTTCTTCCCTCGTCGGCCGGTCCTGCCGCAGGAAGCGATAGGTCTCGGCCTTGAAGGTCGAGGTGGCCACGGTCCAGAGCCGGGCGCCGCGCCGGAGCCGTTTGCCCGCGACGGTCGCATCGACATAGGTCGGCCCGGTCACAGGACTCGTTCGGTTAAACCCCTCGACGCCCTTCACCGGCGCGACCTGCGCGAAACCCACCTGGCGCGACCAGGCATAGACCGCGCTGGTCTCGTAGCCCGTGTCGATCGCAAGCCGCGCGAGTGTCATCGTCTGGCCCGAGGCATGCGCCCATGTCCGACCCAGCAGATCCGTCAGCTGCTGCCAGCAGGCCGGATCGCCGGGACCGCCCTCGAGCACGAGGTGATCGACAAGCCAGCTTTCGAGACCCCGGCCCCAGGCCCAGACGTCGACCTCGATCCTGTCCTTCTGCACGTCGGCGCCTGCGGTCAGGAACAGCCCGCGTTCGGGCACCGCGCCTGGCGTCCATGCCTCGCGCCGGTCGGCCAGCCGCTGCCAGTCGGGCGCCTCGCCGGTCTCCATCCAGGTCTCGCCGAGGATGGTGTTCCGGAACGCCCGCATTGCCTCGTCGCTGCCCCGTGCCGCCTCGTGCGCCCGCGCGATCCGCTGCCAGCTGAGCCAGCCCACCGGCGAATAGAGCGCCGAGAGGTGGTAGCCGACCGTGGTCGGATCGGTGGCCGTCGCTGTCGCGCGCCACTCCCCGCACTCGAGCATTCTCGTCTTGTGGTGCTCCGCGATGGGCCGCTCGCAGCCCTCGCACAGATACTCGGCCGTCTCTGGCCGCCCCTTCTCCCAGCGCAGCCGCTCGAACTTCAGCCACTGCATCGCGTCGCAATGCGGGCATGGCACGAAGTACCGCCGCTGATCGGAGGCCTCGAACTCCCGCTCGATCCGGCTCAGGCCCCGGATGGTCGGGGTCGAGACCAGAAAGACCTTGCGCCGGTGGGCGAAGGTCAGCGACCGGGCTTCCGCCAGCGTGACCGGATCGCCTTCCTCGTCGGCCGAGGCCGGATATGCATCGACCTCGTCGAGGAAGATGTACCGCGCCGGGGTGGACCGCAGCCCCACCGCCGAGTTCGCCCCGGTCATGATCAGGATGCCGCCCGCGAACTCCTTCGACAGCATCGTGTTGCCCGCGTCGCGGGATCGCGCCGGCTTCACCCGCTCCCGCAGGTCCGGGCTCTCGTCGATCAGCGGATCGATCCGCTGCCGCGAGTTGCGTTTCGCCAGTTCCACCGTCGGCTGGACCGCGAGCATCGGCCCCGGTGCCTGGTGGATGACGAAGCCGATCCAGTTGTTACCCGCCTCGGTCGCGCCGACCTGCGCGGCCTTCATGAATACGATCCGCTGGTTCGGATCCCCGGGCGACAGCCGGTCCATGATCTCGCCCATGTAGGGCGTGCGCGCGGTCCGGTACTGCCCCGGCTCGGCCGAGGCGCGCGAGGCGAGTTTCCGGTGGCGGTCCGCCCAGCTCGAGACGGTCAGGTCCGGATCGGGACGCAGCCCCCGCGACCAGGCGCGGATCAGCGCGGCGGCGCCGTCGAACCCGAAGAGATCGTCATCCAAGCCCGGGGCGGATCTCCGCAAGGCTGTCGAGCTGGGCGCGGACATGGGTCTCCAGAACCTTCTGCATCAGCGCCGCCTCCACCTCGCATCCGTCCCCCAGCGCCGCGGTCAGCTCCGACGCCATCAGCGCAGCGACCCGCGCGGGCCAGGTCACCCATGCGTCGCGTTCGTCGCGCGCGAGCCGGAACGTCAGCGTCTCTGCCCCGGCGCGGTCGACCAGTTCCCCCTTCAGCTTCTGGAGCCGGATGCGCCGCTCCTGCGCCTTCAGCACCTCGTTCGCGGTCTTGGCCTGCAGGAAGGTGGTGCCGCCGCCGACAGTCGGAGCGGTCAGGCCCTGTTCGCGCAACGTGTCGCCGACCGCGGCGACGGCAGCCTCGGGCACGGGCTTCAGCTTCGGTGCCGCCGTCTTTCGGGTCTTCGACGGGTCCGTTGTCTCGGCCCGCCGCCGGTCGGACGCCGCGGGGTCGATGCTGCCATCCTCGTGCAGGACGAGACGGCCGGCGGCCTTCGCCTTCTGGATCGCGCCCCGCGACAGCCCGACATGGGCGGCATACTGGCGCTCGCTCATGCCCTGCATCGCCAGCCCCGATTATCATTTAAAGTCAGGCGCTTATGTCGTTGATAAGCCTCGCGGACAGAGCGAACGTCCATCCCACGACGACGATGCAACTCACCACGGAGCTACCACGATGACCACCCGCCTGAACCCGATCACCACCCCGCGCCACGAACTCCGCGCCGAGAAAGCCCGGCGCAACAAGGAAGCCGCGCTCGCAGCCTTCATCGGCAAGAAGGCCGAGATCGACGAGATGCTCGCCCGCCTGCAGGCGCTCAGCGATGACCACTTCAACACCCATCCGGACGAGGTGAACTGGGGCCATGTCGGCACCCTCGAACACTACGCGAGCCTCCTGAAGCGCATCACCGACAGCGCCTTTGGCGAGGGCGAACACGCCGAGTGATTTCCGGCCCAGCCGGAACTCCTGCCGCGCCCTGCGCGGCTCGGGGTCGTAGGAGGGTCGCGACGGTCGCGGCCTCGAACACGGAGACGACCCCATGACCAAGCTTTCCGACACCCAACTCGTGATCCTCAGCGCGGCTGCTCAGCGCGAGGACCGCAACGTCCTGCCGCTCCCCGGCTCCCTTCGCGGCGGCGCCGCCGCCAAGGTGGTCGGCGCGCTGCTGAAGCGCGGGCTGATCGCGGAGACCGCGACCGACAGCCAGACCAAGGCCGACGCCGCGCTCAACCGCATCTGGCGCAACGACGAGGACGGCAACGCCATCCTCCTGCACATCACGAATGCGGGCCTCGCCGCCATCGGCGTCGAGCCGGAGAGCGGCGACAGCGCGCCCACGGGCGCCGACGAAGCGCCGAGTGCAGTGCCCCCGCAGGACGCTCCTGCCAAGGCCGACCGCGCGCCCAAGGCGCGCACACCGCGCGCGGGCACGAAGCAGGCGAAGCTGATCGAGATGCTCCGCACCGACGGCGGCGCGACAATCGACGAGATCGTCGCCGAAACTGGATGGCAGCCGCACACGGTCCGAGGCGCCTTCGCCGGCGCGCTCAAGAAGAAGCTCGGGCTCGAAGTGACCTCCGAGAAGGTAGAGGGCCGCGGCCGGGTCTACAGTTTGCCGCGCGACTGACGCCGTACACCACGACGGGCCAGAAGAAGCCGCCGTCCCACATGGGGCGGCGGTATCTCATCGTGCTCCGCGCACCCGGATCGCCTCGAACAGCCGCCGCAGGGCGAAGGAGCGCGCGATGCTCACCGCCGTGAACACCGCGCCCATTTTCAGGTTCTGCGCGAGGGTCGTGTGCAGCCCGAAGACCGGGAAGATCAGGATCTGCGTCACGACGGCGACTCCGTAGCCCACCGCCACGTTGGCGACGGCCTCTAGGAACGACATGCCCCGGCTCTGCTTCATCGCGCCCCCTCATCCATCGGCCAGCAGTTGAGCTGCGAGAGTTCGGAGCGCATGCGCCGCGACCAGCGGGACCACTCCGTTGCCACAGAGCCGAAGCCGGTCCACCCGGTGGGCCAGCCCATCAGCGCCTCGACGAAGGCTGGGTTCAAGGTCCGGGGCGTGTCGCAGGAAGGCGCGCCAGCCGTCGGCGTCACCAGGACCTGGCGGCCAAGCAGCCCGTTCACCGGCGTATTCGCCAGGCTCGTCGCCCCGTCCTTGTGATCGCGCGCCGTCGGCGTCATCCAGAGCCGGGTCGCATCGCAGAGGGTCGTCCCGTCGTTGTGCGGGCGCGCGGTCTCGCTGCGATTGCTGGTCCGGTTGCGCGTGCCCCTGCTGTCGCCGGCCAACGGCGTCGGCCAGAGCCGCATCATCTCGGTCCGGTTCCCGCCACTCGAGCGGGTGCCGGAGCAGGCGCGCGGGGTCGGCCAGGTGGTCGCGCTCGCGGTGGGCGAGGATGAAGAGCCGTTCGCGCCGGTGCGGCGCGCCGACTTCCGCCGCCGTGAAGAGGCCCGCCGCAAGGCGGTAGCCCATGCTGACCAGTCCTCCGGCGACCTCGGGGAAGCCGAGGCGGAGATGATGCGCGACGTTCTCGAGGAACACGAAGGGCGGCTCGGCCTCGCCGATGATGCGGGCGACATGGGGCCAGAGGTGGCGCGGGTCGTCCGCGCCTCGGCGCTTGCCCGCGACGGAGAACGGCTGGCACGGATAGCCCGCAGTGACGATGTCCACCGCGCCGCGCCATGGGCGGCCGTCGAAGGTGGCAACGTCGTCCCAGACAGGCGCCGGATCCAGGGCCGCGTCCTCCATCCGCGCCACGAGGATGGCCGCGGCGTAGGCGTCCCGTTCGACGTGACCCACAGTGCGATATCCGGGGAGTGCGAGGTGCAGCCCGAGGTCGAGACCTCCGGCGCCGGAGCAGAGCGAGAGGCCGAAGAGGCACGCGTCGCCGGCTCCGGCAGGCAGGCCGGAGGAAGGTAGAGCCACGCCATCCACGTCGTCAGGCCGCGTGGGCCCCCTCGGCCACGGCCGGCGTCTCGCCCAACCGCTCGGCCTTCACCTCGGCGAAGGTCCGGCCGTCGCCGTCGAGGGTCGCGTCGCGGCCGGTCTCGGCCTGCCAGCGTTCCACGGCGACATCGACATAGGCCGGGCTGATCTCAATCGCGAAGACGCGGCGGCCGTTGGCCTCGCCCGCCATGATCTGCGACCCTGACCCCGAGAACGGCTCGTAGCACAGACCGCCGCGGGCGACGTGCTGGCGCATGGGGATCCCGAAGGCGTCGAGCGGTTTCGGCGTCGGGTGGTCGGGCCGCTCGTCCTTGGCGAAGCTGGGCATCTCCCAGGTCGAGGACAGCGTTTCTTCCGCCACCTTCGGCGGGCGGTTCGGACGCCGCCAGCCCATGAAGCAGGGCTCGTGCTTCCAGAGATAGTGGGAGCGGGTCAGGACGCCGCGGTCCTTCACCCAGATGATTTGCTGATGTACGAAGGCGCCGGCCTTCTCCCAGCAAGCCTCAAGCATCGCCTGGCGGCGAGAGGCGTGCCAGCAGTACCAGGCCGCATCGTCGGTGATCGCCTCGGCCACGGCAGCGGCGATGAAGCCGTCGTAGAGCTCGGCCCCCTGCGAAGAGTCATCCCAGGTCGTGCCGTAGGACGCAGACCAGTCCTTGTTGCGGGTCGGATGGTTCGAGCCGTCGTAATCCACCAGATACGGCGGGTCGGTGGCGAACAGGATCGCCCGCTCGCCATTCATCAGACGGCGCACGTCGTCGTTGCTGGTGCTGTCGCCGCAGAGCAGTCGGTGATCGCCGAGGATCCAGAGATCGCCTTTGCGCGACGCAGGATTGCGCGGCGGCTCGGGGATGGTCACCGGCGGCACGGAGCCCCCGGCGCCACCTTCTTCACCGTCGTCTTCCGCGACGTAAGCCAGCAGCTTGTCGAGTTCGCCGTCCGAGAAACCGACCAGCGACAGTGACCTGCCCCCCGAAAGTTCCCTCGCCGTAGCGTAGAGTCTGCCCAACCGCGAAGGAGCAGACGACATGAGGAAAAGCCGCTTCACCGAGGCGCAGATCATCGGGATGATCAAGGAACAGGAAGC
>JAUHZL010000278.1 GCA_030425945.1 Alphaproteobacteria bacterium
AGACGCGGGGATGTCCCAGCGCGCCCTCGCCGCCATCACAGGCCACGCGCCATTTCGAGACGATTTCGGATTCGGGCACCTGGGTGGTCATCGGGAAACCTTTCGCGGGGAGCGGTTGTCGCGCCGGGCGGCGCCCGCTAGATCGGCGGCAACTTACCAAAGACGGCAGGCCGGACAAGACCCGGCAGGGGGACGCCATGTCACAGAACGCCATCGAGATCACCGGCCTGCGCAAGACCTACCGCGCCGGGCGGGGCGCCCCTGCCAAGGAGGCGCTGCGGGGCGTGGACCTGAACGTGCCCGCGGGCTCGGTCTTCGGGCTGCTGGGACCGAACGGGGCGGGCAAGTCGACGCTGATCAACATCCTCGCGGGGCTGGTGACCAAGACGTCGGGCAAGGTGACGATCTGGGGGTTCGACCAGGACGTGAACCCGCGCCAGTCCCGCGCCGCGATCGGCGTCATGCCGCAGGAGCTGAACCTCGACCCGTTCTTCACCCCGCGCGACGCGCTCGAGGTGCAGGCGGGCCTCTACGGCGTGCCGCCCGCGCAGCGCCGCTCGGACGAGATCCTCGCGATGGTCGGGCTGACCGACAAGGCGCAGGCCTATGCCCGCACCCTGTCGGGCGGCATGCGGCGGCGGCTGCTGCTGGGCAAGGCGCTGGTGCATCGCCCGCAGGTGCTGGTGCTGGACGAGCCGACCGCGGGCGTGGACATCGAGTTGCGGCAGATGCTGTGGCGCAACGTGCGGCGGCTGAACACCGAGGAAGGGATGACGATCATCCTGACCACGCACTACCTCGAAGAGGCGCAGGAGATGTGCGACGAGATCGCCATCATCGACAAGGGCCGCAAGATCGCGCAGGACAAGACCGCGAACCTGCTGGCCCGGCTCGACGCCAAGACGCTGGTGGTGACCCCCGACGCGCCGCTGGCGCAGGCCCCCGACCTGCCCGAGGGCGTGACGCTGGAGCAGCGCCCGGACGGCGCGCTGGCGCTGGGGTTCCGCAAGGGCGCGGTCAGCATGGAGGCGCTGATCGCCGCGCTGCACCGGGCGGGCGTCTCGATCCGCGACATCGCCACCGAGGAGCCGGACCTCGAGGACGTGTTCCTCGACCTGACCGGCAGCGGGGCGCATGCCACGCCGGGGCAGTAGGTCAGCCTGCCTGACCCGATGTTTCGCGCGCGAAACAATGCGTCAGGGTAACTGACTGATAATTAACGGTTTATTTACCCCTCGGGCCCCACTGCGCCGCGCCACCGGGTCCGCGCGCCTCGGCGGGCGGCCGTGCCAAAGCGGTCACAACCCGCCGGGAAATCTGTGGATAACCCCTAAATATAGACTATTCTTGTCTTTTTCATACATCATGTTGATTGACGACCCCGCCGAAAGGATGGCCTGATTGCCCTGCCGTCATCGTGGGGGATCGCGGTCATGGACGTCACACGTTTCGCGGCCCTTGCGGCCGCCCTGGCCCTGCTGGCCGCACCGCTGACCGCCGAGGAGTTCGCGGGGCGCTACGGCGGCCTGTCCTTCGGGGTGATCTCGGGCGCAGCGATGACCGACGACGACGGGCCGCGCTTCGGGCCGCGCACGGTCTCGATCAGCGGCAGCGACCGCGACCTGCACGCGGGCATCACCCGGCGCGCGGGCGACCTGGTGCAGGGCTACGAGATCGAGCGGATCGCCACCGGGGCCTCGGGGTTCAATACCACGACCGGCACCTGCAACCAGAACGTCATTCGCAGCGAACGCACCGCCACCTTCGAGCGGCTGTCGGTCGCAAGTGCCCGCTTCGGCGTGATCCGCGACGGCTGGCTGCTGAGCGCCGCGCCGGGGCTGGTGTGGGGCGAAGGCTCGACCACCGACGCCGAGTTCAACGAGACCGTCGGCCTCTACGACCACCCGCCCGACACCGCGGAGTTCGGCAAGATGGGCTTCGCGCTGGGGGTCTCGGCCGAGCGGATGGTGTTCGGCAACGTCTCGCTGGGCGTGGCGGTGCAGTACTTCGACTTTGGCCTGCTCAGCCGGATGCTGCGCAAGGAATCGACCTACAGCCAGTCCGAGTCCCTCGGGCGGGTCTCGATGCGCCTGACCTGGTGGTTCGATCCCTGAGAATGCGCAGCTTCCGGGTCGCGCCCGGCCCGGCCCGCACGGCAGGGTGACCGGGATCCCAGCCCGGAGCCCCGCCATGCCGATCCGTTTCCTGCCGATGCCCACCGAAACCGCCGCCGCCTATCGCGCCGGGGCGCCCGACGCCAACGGCCAGCCGCCCGAACGCGCGGTGTCGGACGGCGGCGGCAATCCGTGCCGGCACTGCCTGCGGATGATCCCCGAGGGTGCTGCGATGCTGATCCTCGCGCACCGCCCCTTCGCCACGCTCCAGCCCTATGCCGAAACCGGGCCGGTGTTCCTGTGCGCCGCCCCCTGCCCCGCCCATGACGGACCGGACCTGCCGGAGGTGCTGACCGCCAGCCCGGACTACCTGCTGAAGGGCTACCGCGCGGACGAGCGCATCGCCTACGGCACCGGCCGCGTGACCCCGCGCGCGGAGCTGGCAGCCTATGCCGAGACGGTGCTGGCCGACCCCGCGATCGCCTTCGTCGATGTCCGCTCGGCGCGCAACAACTGCTGGCAGGCGCGGATCGTGCGGGCCTGACCGGCTCAGGCCGGTTGCAGCATCCGGCCCAGGTTGCGCCCGCCGAGGATGTGGACATGCAGGTGCGGCACTTCCTGGATGGCGTTCGCGCCCGCGTTCGAGATCAGGCGCCAGCCGTCCTCGACCACGCCCAGCATGTCGCAGACCTTGGCGACGGTCCGGGCGTAGTCGACGATCTCGGCGTCCGAGGCTTCGGCGCAGAAATGGTCGTAGGTCACATAGGGCCCTTTCGGGATCACCAGCACATGGATCGGGGCCTGCGGATAGATGTCGTGGAAGGCGAGCGTGTGATCGGTCTCCAGCACCGTCTTGTTCGGGATCTCGCCGCGCAGGATCTTCGCGAAGATGTTCTGGGGGTCGTAGGTATAGGCCATCGGCTCTCTCTCAGTCGCTGAACAGGTCGGGGCGGGCGGCGATGTCGCGCGCCTGCTCCCAGGGGATGCGGAAGAACTCGGCCAGCACGCCCGCGTTGGTCTCGGCGGCCTCGCGCTCGTCGATGCGGTAGACCTCGGGGAAGTTGGCGTCGCGGATGCGGTCCTGTTCGAGCAGCACTTCCTGGCGCAGCGTGGGCAGCAGGCGACTGAGCGTGTCGGGGCCGGACCGCTCGCCCGCCAGCCCGACGCGGCGGGCATGACCGACGAGGTACTCGTCCGAGAAGGTGCAGGAAATCTCCAGCATCCGGGTGCGTGCCTTGGCGGCGTAGAAGCCGCGCATCAGGTCGATTGCCGCCGGGTCGAGGCAGATCGCCAGGCGCTCGGTCTCGTGGAAGCTGAACAGCATCCGCAACAGCGCCCGCCGGTGCCGCGTGCGCTTGTCGAGCGAGCTTTCGATGCCGCCGAGGTCGGGCAGGTCGGCGTCGATCTCGTTGAAGAGATAGGCCGCCCCCTTCAGCCCGAAGCCCGCTCGCGCGACGCCCAGCAGGCGTTTCGCGACGTGCCATTTCTTGCAGGCGAGGATCAGCAGTTCGCGGTCGCGCCCGAGGCTCGACTCGGTCTCCCAGAAGCGGGGCGCGAACCGCCGCCCGATCCGGCCGCGCTGGGTCAGGAAGCCGTGCAGCTTGCGGCCCTCGTCGGAAATCTCGAAGTCGGTCTCGCCCGAGTTCCACAGCTCGCCCAGCCGCTGCTTCAGCTCCAGCGCCTCGGGCGAGATCTTGCGGGCGAACAGGTGATCCTGCCCGATCAGCAGCGTGTAGTGGTCGTTGTAGAAGGTGACCGGCATCCCGTAGTCCGAGAGCATCAGGAAGGTCAGCGTGCGGCTCTCGATCTCGCGGGAGGGCACGAGGTGGCGCACGAGGGTCTGGAAGAACGTCTCGTCCGGGATCCAGGTGGTGCGGAAGAACCGCGTCACGTCGGGCCGCTCGGCGAGGAAGGCGAGGATCTTCTCGACCGTGGACCGGCGCAGGCACCACCACTGGCTGCCGATCATGATCTTCAGGTCGGCGGGCGGGTCGCGGTCGAGCTTCAGCCGCCGCTGCAGGTCGAGCGACCAGTAGAAGCGTTTCGGCTGGGTGCGCTCGTTGAACCAGTGCCGATAGCGCAGCCGGTCGGCCTGCATCCCGGTCTTGATCCAGCCCGAGGTGAAGAAATCGACGCTCTCGATGAAATCGCGGTCCGAGGGCGCCAGCTTGGCATGGGCGTAGCCTGCCGACTTCACCGGCATGCAGTCGCCCGACAGCATGTAGAAATGGGTGGCGTCCGGGAACTCGGCCTCGGCGTGGCGCAGCATCCCGAGCGAGGCCTCGACGAGGCTCCACTCGCCCCAGCCGCAGCGCACCCGGCGCGGCGCGAGACGCACGTTCGGCAGGTCGGCGGCCCCGGTCCGGACCTGCTGGAACGCGGCCTCCGGCGCGT
This sequence comes from Alphaproteobacteria bacterium, assembly GCA_030425945.1. Lineage (GTDB taxonomy): Bacteria > Pseudomonadota > Alphaproteobacteria > Rhodobacterales > Rhodobacteraceae > Dinoroseobacter. Next base: position 4,509 of record JAUHZL010000278.1, read on the forward strand.
TGGCGT
>JAUHZL010000279.1 GCA_030425945.1 Alphaproteobacteria bacterium
TGCGCCTGCGCGATGTCGCCGGGGCCGCAGACCACGGCGGAATAGCCCTCGCGCTGGAACTGCCCGGCCTCGGTGCCGTAGCTGACGACATGGGTGCCGTTGTCGCCGGTGATCGCGCGCGCCAGCGCCTCGGCCGGGCCGTCGGTCTCGGGCACGAGCGGCGGCACGTCGAAGCGCTGCGACGTGGTGATCCCGGCCTCGGGACGGACGGCCTTCATGCCCGCTTCGATCTCGGCGACGCGGGCGTGGAAGCGGTCGGCCCAGTCGAGCGGATCCTCGCCCGCCACGCAGCGGAAGTCGAAGGAGAAGGTGCAGTCCTTGGCGGTGATGTTGTGCGCGGTGCCGCCCGAGATCATGCCGACATGCGCCGTGGTCCAGGGCGGATCGAACATGCCCGCCAGCGCGGTGACGGCCTTGGCGCGGTTCTCGTCGTTGACGGTGTTGGCCCAGTCGATCAGCTTCGCCGCCTCGAGGATCGCCGACACCCCGGTGTGCAGGATCGAGGAATGCACCTCGAAGCCGTGGAAATGGGTGTCGAAGCCGATGCCGCCCTTGTGACCGGTCACCACCTTCATCATCGACGGTTCGCCGACGATGACCGCGCCCGCCTTCGGGATCACGCCCAGCATCTCGGGGATCAGGACCGGGGCGCCGAGGCAGCCGATCTCCTCGTCGCGGGTCAGCGCGATCTGGAGCGGCTCGGCGAGGTCGCGCTTCGAGGCCTCGACCAGCGCCCAGACCGCGAGCGCATCGAAGCCCTTCATGTCGGCGGTGCCGCGCCCGTAGAGGCGGCCGTCCTTCTCGACCACGGTGAAGGGATCGGTGGACCAGTCCTGCCCGTCTACGGGCACCACGTCGGTGTGCCCCGAGAGCAGGACGCCCCCGTCGCGCCGCGGTCCGACATGGGCATAGACGCTGGCCTTCTGCCCGGTCGGATCAAGCTGCCGGTGGAGCGTGATGCCGTGCCCCGCGAGGTAGTTGGCCAGCCAGTCGGTGAGCGCCAGGTTCGAGTCCCGGCTGACGGTAGGAAATCCCACGAGCCGCTCGAGCAGCGCGCGGGGAGACAGAGTTTCGGTCATGGTACACCCCTTGCGGGCATCCTTCTCGCATTCCGGGGAAGGTCAAGCCTTGAGCACGAGATGACCCGGCGAAACCTCGTCATAGAGGCTGGGGCCCGGGTCATGGTCGACCGCGAAGATCGGCGAGGGAATCGGCTTGAAGTTCAACTCGCGCCCGATCGTCTTGTTGTGCGGGTCCGCGCGCGGCACGGCGGACATCAGCGACTTGGTGTAGGGGTGGCGCGGGTCCTCGAAGACCTGCTGGCGGGTCCCGATCTCGACGATCCGGCCGAGGTACATGACGGCGGTGCGGTGGCTGACCCGCTCGACCACGGCCATGTCATGGCTGATGAACAGGATCGAGATGCCGAGGTCGGCCTGCAATTCCATCAGCAGGTTCACCACCTGCGCCTGCACCGACACGTCGAGGGCCGACACCGCCTCGTCCGCGACGATCAGCTTGGGGTTCAGGGCGAGCGCGCGGGCGATGGCGACGCGCTGGCGCTGGCCGCCGGACAACTCGTGCGGGTAGCGGTAGAGGAAGCTGCGGGGCAGTTCCACGCGGTCGAACAGCATCGCCACGCGGTCGCGGATCTCGGAGGCCGAGCGGCCGCCGAAGTTGCGCATCGGTTCGGCCACCTGCTCGACCAGCCGCATCATCGGGTTGAGCGAGGCGAACGGGTCCTGGAAGATCATCTGCATGTCGGCGCGGGCGCGGCGCAGGGTTTCCGGCCCCATCGCCATCACGTCCGCCCCGTCGAGCCGGATCTGGCCCGACAGCGGTTCCACCAGCCGCAGGATCGAGCGCCCGGCCGAGGACTTGCCGCAGCCGGACTCGCCCACCAGCGACAGCGTCTCGCCGCGCGGCAGGTCGAAGCTGACATCCTCGACGGCGTGGACATTGGCGACGGTGCGCCGGAAGAAGCCGCCGCGCACCGGGAAGCGGGTGATCAGGTTCTTCACTTCCAGCAGCGGCCGCTCGCCCGGCTTGTGCTCGACCTTGATCGGCTCGGGGTCAGGCTTGCCCATCAGGCGCATCGGCTCGGGATAGGGCTTGCCGGTCATCTCGCCCAGCTTCGGCACGGCGGCGAGCAGGGCCTTGGTGTAGTCCTTCTGCGGGTTGTCGAAGACCTCGGTGACGGTGCCTTCCTCGACCATCTCGCCGCGGTACATCACCACCACGCGGTCGGCCATCTGGGCCACCACCGCCATGTCATGGGTGATGAAGAGCACTGCGGTGCCGGTTTCCTTCTTCAGCCGGTCGATCAGGGCGAGGATCTCGGCCTGGATCGTCACGTCGAGCGCGGTGGTCGGCTCGTCCGCGATCAGCAGGCGCGGCTCGCAGGCCAGCGCCATGGCGATCACGACACGCTGGCGCATGCCGCCCGACAGCTCGTGCGGGTACTGGTCGAGGCGGCGCTCGGGTTCCGGGATGCGGACCTGTCTCAGCAGGTCGAGCGCCTTGGCGCGGGCCTCCTTCTCGGACAGGTCGCGGTGGACCATCAGGCCCTCGGCCAGTTGCCGTCCGACGGTGAAGACCGGGTTGAGGGCGGTCATCGGCTCCTGGAAGATCATGCCGATCTGGTTGCCGCGCATCTCGCGGGCGAGGTCCGGCCCGGCGTCGCTCATGTCGATCGGCGTGCCGTCGCCGCGGTCGAAGAGCAGCTTGCCGCCGGTGATCCGGCCGCCGCCGAATTCCACGAGGCGCATCAGCGACAGCGCGGAGACGGATTTGCCCGAGCCCGATTCGCCGACGACGCAGACCGTTTCGCCGGGCTGGATGTCGAACGAGATGTCCTTGACCCCCACCACGGGACCATCCTTGGTCTGGAAGGTCACGCGCAGGTTGCGGATCGAGGCCACGGGCCCCGGGGTCTGGCTGTCGAGCATCGGTGTCCCCTGTTGGCGGGTCGCTGTCGGCCCGGCGTCTGGCGGCTGGGCTGCGCCCGATTTGGGAGCACCGGGCGCGGGAAGTCAAACCCTGCCTTCGTCCCCGGCGCGCGCCCCGGGGGCTGCCTGCGGATTGGGCAGGGCGCTCCCGACGTGATCGCGCCTTGGGCAATTTCCTCGACACGACGTGCCGGCAAGTCTTGCTTTTTCGTGACACTCGGCATGATGATCGGCGCTATCGGAGGGTCGGGTCTGCCCGCACCACCGGACGGACGGGGGCCGGGAACGCCCCCCGCCAGACAACAAAAGAGGCACGAGCGTGTCCAACAAGGAGTTGAAAATGAAACTGAAATCAGCGCTTCTGGGGGCCGCCTGCGCGATGGTCCTGGCGCCGGCTGCCTTCGCCGAGCGAGGCTCGGACGGCGAGGTGCGCATCATCTACTGGCAGGCGCCGTCGATCCTGAACCCCTACCTTTCGGGGGGCACGAAGGACATCGAGTCGTCGTCCCTGGTGATCGAACCGCTCGGCCGCTACGACCCGACCGGCGCGCTCGTGCCCTATCTCGCGGCGGAAATCCCGACCGTCGAGAACGGCGGCGTGTCGGCTGACCTGACCTCGATCACCTGGAAGCTGAAAGAGGGCCTGCTGTGGTCCGACGGCACCCCGGTGACCTCGGCGGACGTCAAGTTCACCGCCGACTACTGCATGCATCCGGAGGGCGGCTGCGCCCAGGGCGCGAAGTTCGACGGCGTCAGCTCGGTCGAGGTGATCGACGACCTGACCGTGAAGGTGACCTTCGACGCGCCGAAGCCGAACCCCTATGGCCCGTTCATGGGCGGCCAGTCCCCGATCATCCAGGCCGCGCAGTTCGCCGAGTGCCTTGGCGCCCGCGCGCCCGAGTGCACCGAGGCCAACTTCAACCCGATCGGCACCGGCCCGTTCCGTGTCACCGAGTTCCGCCCGAACGACGTGATCACCATGGAAGCCAACCCGAACTACCGCGACCCGGCGAAGCCGGCCTTCGCCACGCTGACCTTCAAGGGCGGCGGTGACGCGGCAGCCGCGGGCCGTTCGGTCCTCGAGACCGGCGAGTTCGACTACGCGTGGAACCTGCAGCTGGCCCCCGACGTGCTTGCGGGCATGGCGGCAGCCGGCCGCGGCACCGCCGTGTCGGCGTTCGGTTCGCTCGTCGAGCGGATCGAGATGAACCTGACCGACCCGTCGCCGAGCCTGCCCGAGGGCGAGCGCTCGACCGTGGCCCACCCGCACCCGTTCCTGTCGGACATCAACGTGCGCAAGGCCCTGTCGATGGCGATCGACCGCGAACTGCTGGTCGAGATCGGCTACGGCCAGGCGGGTCGTCCGACCTGTAACCTGGTTCCGGCCCCGGCGCTCTATGCCTCGGACAACACCGAGTGCCTGACGCAGGACATCGAGGGCGCCAAGGCGATGCTCGAGGCGGCCGGCTACGTCGACAGCAACGGCGACGGCGTCCGCGAGAAGGACG
>JAUHZL010000280.1 GCA_030425945.1 Alphaproteobacteria bacterium
ATCCCGGCCTCAAGTCTTGTCGAAGATATACCATTTGTGAAATGGATACTTGTGTAGGACTGCATTGACACCAGTGATGAAGGACTGATTTTGCTTCTGAATTTCGACCTGAACCTGCTGGTGATCCTGCACACTCTGCTGGAAGAGCGCAGCGTGACCCGCACCGGCGCACGACTCGGACGGACGCAATCGGCGATCTCGAACGCGCTGAAGCGCCTGCGCGACGGGCTCGGCGACCCGCTGCTGGTGCGCACGCCCGACGGGCTCAGCCCGACGCCGCGCGCGGTGGAACTGGCGCCGCTGGTCGCCCGCATCGTCGAGGATGCCGGGGCCTGCATCGCGCCCCCCGGCGCCTTCGATCCCGCCACCGCCGAGGCGCGCTTCACCCTCGGCGCGCCCGACCGCTTCAGCCTGCCGGTGTTCCTGCCGCTGCTCGAACATCTGGGCAAGGTCGCGCCCGGCATCGTGCTGAACCTGCGCACCACCGACCGGGACTATGCCATCCGGCTGATCGAGGGCGACGAGATCGACCTCGCCATCGGCTGGTTCGACCACACCGCGCCGCATCTCGAACAGGTCATGGCCTTCGAGGACCGCTTCGTCTGCCTCTGCCGCGAGGATCACCCGCTGCTCGACAACGGGCGGCACCCGACGCTGACCGACATCCTCGGCTTCAGCCATGTCGTGGTCAGTTCCACCGGCGACCGGCGCGCGGCCTTCGACGCGGTGCTGGCGCAGGACGGCCACCGCCGCAGCATCGCCGCGACGATGATGTCCTTCACCATCGTGCCCGAGCTCCTGATGCAGTCCGACCTGATCGGCGTCTTCACCCACCGCACCAGCGAGTATTTCGCCGCGCGCTACCCGCTGGTGACGGTGCCGGTGCCGCTGGAGGTCGCGCCGATCGCCAACCACCTGATCTGGCACCGGCGCTTCGCCAAGGACCCGGCCCACCGCTGGCTGCGCGAGCAGATCATGGCCGCCTGCAACGCCTGAGCGGGCTCAGGCCGCCGGAACGCCCGCCACCCGCGCGCCCGCCGGGATCGTCGGCGCGGCGCTGTTCAGCGTGTCCTTCGCGAAGCCCGCCGCCGCCTTGTAGCCCGCCATGAAGGCCGCGCGCTCGTCGGGGGGGATCACCGCGTCGATGTCGTCGAATTCGCCGCCGCAGCGCTCGTCCACGAGGTTCAGCAGGCCGAACGGCCCCGCCCCCCGGTTGCGCAACACCAGTTGCGAGACCGGACCGCAGAGCCGCGCGTCATAGGCCGCCAGCGCCTCGGCCGTGACCCCGTGCTCCAGCAGGCACGCGCCCAGCACGCGCCCGTCCACGATGGCCTGGCTCGCCCCGTTCGAGCCGGTCGGATACATCACGTGCGCCGCGTCGCCCAGCAGCGCCACCGGCCCCTCGACCCAGGTTGCGACCGGGTCGCGGTCGATCATCGGGTATTCCCAGACATCGCCCGCCCCGCGCAGCAGCGCCGGCACGTCGAGCCAGTCGTAGGTCCAGTCCGCGAAGTGATGGACGAAGTCCTCGATCTCGACCCGCTTGTTCCAGTCGCCCGAGGTCCAGCCCTGCGACGGATCGAGCGTCACCTCCGCGATCCAGTTGATCGTGGCGAGGCCGGTCGCGGGGTCCGGGTGCGAGATCGGGTAGAACACCAGCCGGTGCCGGTGCGTGCCGAGCCCCACGAAGGACGAGCCGCTCCGGATCGGCCGCCCCTGCGTCGTGCCGCGCCACATCACGGCGCCGCCCCAGCGGATCGGCGGCTGGTCCGGGTGCATCTGCTGGCGCACCGCCGAATGCAGCCCGTCCGCCCCGACCAGCAGCGTGCCGGTCTCGGTCAGCGTCGCGCCGTCGGCGGTCAGGATCTCGGCGGTCACGCCGCCGTCGGGGCCGATCCGGTAGCCCGTCACCCGCTGCCCGGTGCGCACAGCGTCCGGTCCCAGCCGGTCGAGCACGGTCTGGTAGAGCAGCATCTGCAGCTTGCCGCGATGCACCGCGTATTGCGGCCAGGCATAGCCCGCCTCGGTGCCGCGCGGCTCGGCATAGACGTCGTTGCCGTTCAGGCCGACCAGCGCCCATTCCCGCGCGGGCACGCCGACGGCATCCAGCGCCTCGGCCCCGATGCCCAGATCGTAGAGTTCCCGCACGGCGTTCGGTTGCAGGTTGACGCCGACGCCCAGCGGCTTCAGCGCGCGCACGCTCTCGAAGACGACGCAGTCCACGCCGATCTGCTCCAGTGTCAGCGCCAGCGCCAGTCCGCCGATCCCGCCTCCCGCGATCAGCACCTTCGGTTCCGCCATGCCCGGTCCTCCCTGTCTGGCGACGGTCATAGCAGCAAGCCGCCCCCGGTTTGAAGACGCCGCGCGGCTATCCCGCCGCCCGGAAGCCCGCGTCGAGGGCCGTCAGGATCGTGTCGACATGGGCCTCGGTCAGGATCAGCGGCGGCGACAGGATGATGTTCGGCCCCGAGACGCGCACCATCGCGCCCGCCTCGTAGGTGGCCCGGTGCACCTTCGCGGCCACCGCCTTGTCCACCGGCGCCTTGGTCGCGCGGTCGGCCACCAGTTCCAGCGCGCACATCAGCCCGTGCCCGCCGCGCACGTCGCCGATCAGGTCGTACCGGTCCTTCAGCGCCAGCAGCCCGGCATGTAGCTGCGCGCCGCGCGCGGCGGCGTTGTCCTTCACCGCCAGGCGCTCGGTCTCCTTCAGGCAGGCGATGGCGGCGGCCGCCCCCACCGGGTGCCCGGAGTAGGTATAGCCCGACCCGATCGCGCCCTTGCCGCTGGTGTCGCCCTCGAAGACTTCGGCCACCTTGTCCGAGACCATGACCGCGCCGAACGGGAAATAGCCGTTGGTGATCGCCTTCGCGGTGCACATCAGGTCCGGCTGCACCCCCCAGTGCCGCGAGCCGGTCCAGTCCCCGGTGCGCCCGAAGGCGGTGATGACCTCGTCGGCGACCAGCAGGATGCCGTGCCGGTCGCAGATCTCGCGCACGCCGGGCATGAAGCTCTCGTGCGGCGGGATCACCCCGCCCGCGCCCAGCACCGGCTCCATGATGAAGGCGGCGATGGTGCCCGCGCCCTGGAAGGCGATCTCGTCCTCGAGGGCTGCGAGGCACAATTGCGCCAGCCGGGCCGGGTCGGTCTCGTCGAACGGGTTGCGATAGGTATAGGGGGCCGGGATGTGGTGGCAGCCCGCCATCAGCGGCTCGTACATGGTCCGGAAATTGGCATTGCCGTTGACCGAGGCGCCCAGCGTATGCGTGCCGTGGTAGCCCTTCTTCAGGCTCAGGTATTTCACCCGGCCCGCCTCGCCGCGCACCTTGTGATACTGCCGCGCCAGCCGCAGCGCGATCTCGACGCTGTCCGACCCGCCCGAGGTGAAGAACGCCCGGCTCAGCCCGTCGGCGGCAAAGAACTCGGCCAGCATGTAGCCCAGCTCGATCACCGCGTCGTTCGAGGTGCCCCGGAAGATCGAGTAATAGGGCAGCCGGTCGAGCTGCGCCGCGATCGCCTCCTTCACCGGGGCGCAGGAATAGCCGAGGTTGACGTTCCACAGCCCTCCCACCCCGTCGACGGTGCGGTGCCCGTCCACGTCGGTGATCTCGACGCCCTCGCCGCCGACGATGATGTCGGGCGGGTTGGCCAGGCTGTCGGCGGGATGTGCCATCGGGTGCCAGACCTGCCGGGCATTGTTTTCCTTGAGGAAGTTCGCGTCCTTCATGGGCGGTCTCCTTGAGTTTGGGGCGCCGGTCCCGCAGGGTCCGGCGCAACGAGATCGGCCTCGCGCGCGCCCAGCGACAACGAGGCGGCGCGCGCGGCGGCACGCAGATGGCGGGCGATGTCCTCCTGCCGGTCGGGACGATCCCGCACGGTCGGCACGGCCACGGAAATCGCCCCGATCACCCGGCCGTCCTCGCCGAAGAGCGGCACGCCCTGCGAGGCCACCTCCTCGTCGAAGGCGCCGTCGAGGCGGCTGATCCCGGTCCGCCGGACCTCGTCGATCAGCCCGCGCAGCCGCTCGGGATCGGTGATCGTGCGCCCGGTGTGCATCGACAGCGGCCGGGCGAGGATGCGCCGGCGCAGCGCATCGGGGGCGAAGGCCAGCACCGCCAGCCCGGACGAGGTCGCGTGCAGCGGCAGCACCTCGGAGGCGTCGAAATGCACCTGCGTGCCGTGCAGGCGCGGGTCGGCATGGAACACCGGCGACAGCACGTCGCCCTGCAACAGCGAGGCATGGGCCAGCTCGCCCACCGCCTCGGACAGTTCGGTGACGATCGGGCGCAGCAGCGCGCGCATCGGGAAGGCCGCCTCGCGCACCGCCGCGAGCCGCAGCAGCGCCGGTCCCAGCCGGTAGGCCCGCGTCACCGGGTGCTGTTCGAGGAAGCCGTTCTCCTCCAGCTCGCTCAGGTGGCGGTGCAGCGTGGCCTTGTCGCGCCCGGTCAGCCGCAC
>JAUHZL010000281.1 GCA_030425945.1 Alphaproteobacteria bacterium
CCGACTTCGTTACGACATAGGGACGCGCGCCCCCGCGGCGCGCGTCCGACCCCGCGCAAAAGGGAGGAGCGCATGGGCCGAGTGGAAGGACGCGTCTGTCTGGTGACGGGCGCGGCGAGAGGTATCGGGCGCGCGATCGGCGAGGCGCTCGTGGATGAAGGCGCCCGCGTCTGTTTCGCCGATCTCAACGCCGATCAGGTCAGTGACGTCGCCAGCGCGGCGGCAGCCCGCCCGGGAGCGGTTCCCGACGCGGCGATGGCCGCCGGCGTCGACGTGCGCGACCGCGCGCAGGTCCGGGACATGTACGCGGCGATTGCCGCCCGCTGGGGCCGCGTGGACGTGGTCTTCAACAACGCGGGCGTGAACAAGCCGATGAACTTCCTCGACGTGACCGAGGACAACTGGAATTTCATCATGGGGGTGAACGGGCTCGGCGTCCTGATCGGGATGCAGGAGGCCGCGCGCCAGATGATCGCGCAGGGGCCCGGCCCCGACGGCTGCACCGGCAAGATCGTCAACACCGCCTCGATCGCCAGCCGGCAGGGCTTCGACAACGTCGCCCCCTACTGCGCGTCGAAATGGGCGGTGGTGTCGCTGACCCAGTCGGGGGCGCGCGACCTCGCGAAACATGATATCACCGTGACCGGCTTCGCCCCGGGGGTGGTGGCGACCGAGATGTGGGAGCAGGTCGACCAGGACCTGATGGAGATCGGCGCCGCCGAGCGGCCCGGTCAGGCGATGGAGGAATTCTCGTCCGAGATCCTCCGGGGCCGCGTGGCCAGACCCGACGACATCACCGGGACGACGACGTTCCTGGCCTCGAAGGACAGCGATTACATGACCGGCCAGATCGTGATGATCGACGGCGGCATGACCCTCGTCTGAGGCCGGTCCGGGTGCGGGGGGAGTGAGATGAGCCAGACGACCGACACCGGGGGACCCCGGACCGAGGGCGCAAGGGAGGGACGCATGAGCGGACTGAGCAAGGAAAAGATCGGCGGGATCCTGGCGCGCCAGGGCATCCTCGTGGCCTTCGTGCTGTTCATGGTGGGCTTCGCGCTCGCCAACCAGCGCTTCATCGCCCCGGACAACGTCCTCGGCGTGATCCGCTCCTCGGCCATTCTGGGCGTGATGGCGCTGGGGGTCACCTTCGTGGTGATCTCGGGCAATCTCGACCTGTCGGTCGGCTCGATGATGTCCTTCTCGACCATCGTCGTGCTCGACCTGCACGACCAGATCGGCCCCGCGCTGGCGATCCCGGCGATGTTCGGGCTGACGCTGCTGATCGGGGCGGTGATCGGGTTCCTCGTCGGGTATCTCAGGCTCAACTCGCTGATCGTGACACTGGGGATGCTGTCGGCGATCCACGGCCTGACGCTGACCTGGTCGGGCGGCCAGAACATGGACATCGCGGACAAGGAAGGCACCTGGTTCAGCGTCTTCGGACAGGGCAGCGTGCTGGGCATCCCGGTCCCGATCCTGATCTTCGCCGGGCTCGCGGTCGTGCTGGGGCTGATCCTCGCCAAGACCCCGTTCGGGCGGAAGGTCTACGCGGTCGGCGGCAACGGCGTCGCGGCGACCTTCTCGGGGGTCCGGCGGGCGCGGGTCGTCTTCATGTGCTACCTCGCCTCGTCCTTCTGCGTGGCGACGGCGGGGCTGATCCAGGCCTCGCGCAGCCTCGGCTCGCAAAACACCGTGGGCCAGGGCATGGAGCTCGAGGTGCTGGCGGCCGTCATCCTCGGCGGCGCGTCGCTGCTCGGCGGCTCGGGCACGATCTTCAAGACGGTGATCGGGGTGCTGATCCTCGGCTTCATCAAGAACGGCCTGCTGCTGGTCGGGCTGCAGTTCTACGTCCAGTACACCGTGACCTGGGTGATCATCATCCTCGCGGTCTGGCTCGACATCGCGGCCAAGCGCGGCCGCCTCTGGTCCCCCATCGCGTGAGGAGAGCAACATCATGGCACCGGGCACTCTGAGCGGTCTGCTCCAGAAAGGCGCGATCTGGGGGTTCATCGTCCTCGAACTGGTCTTCTTCTCGGTGGCGGGCGAATTCCTGTCGCTGTCGGACAAGGCCTTCATGGACCTCGACAACATGCTCTTGCTGCTGAAGCAGAGCGCGCCGATCGGCATCATCGCGATGGGCATGACCATCGTGATGATCAACGGCAACATCGACCTCAGCGTGGGGGCGACCTTCGCGCTGGCGGCCATCGTGCTGCTCGACAGCATGACCTGGCCGATCTTCGCGGGCCTCGGCGACGGGGTGATCCCGGTCGCCATGGCGCTGGCGCTGCTGACCGGCCTCGTGCTGGGGGCGATCAACGGCTTCATCGTCTGGAAGACCGGCGTCGATGCCTTCATCGTGACGCTGGGCGCGATGCTGGGCTATCGCGGCCTCGTGTTCATGTACAACGGCGAGCAGCCCACGAGCCACCTGAACTGGACGCTGGTCGACCTCGCCGAGGCGCAGCCGCTGGGCCTGCATGTGGCGACCTGGGCGCTGCTGATCGTCACCGTGCTGGCGTGGCTGGTGATGACGCGGACGGTCCACGGGCGGAACGCCTATGCCATCGGCGACAATCGCGAGGCGGCGGTCAACGCGGGCATCCGGGTCGGGCCGCACATGATGCTGAACTTCATGGGCATCGGGTTCCTCGCGGCGCTGTCGGCGGTGGTGTTCTACTCGGAGAGCGGCTCGGTGAACCCGAACGACGGCGAGCTTTACGAGCTGTGGGTGATCACGGCGGTTGTGCTCGGCGGCACCAAGCTGACCGGCGGCGCGGGCTCGGTGATCTCGACACTGGGCGGGGTCATCGCGATCCAGCTCCTGCGCAAGGGCCTCGGGCATATCGGAGCGGACACCGAGACCGTGAACCTCGTGATCGGCCTGATCCTGATCGCGGTGCTGTTCCTCGACCGGCAACTCAACATCAAGGGCAAGGAGGCCCTGAAGGCATGAGCGACGCGACCCCTGCCCTGCGCCTCGACGGCATCGTCAAGACCTTCCCCGGCGTGCGCGCGCTCGACGGCGTCTCGTTCAGCGTGCTGCCCGGCGAGGTCCATGCCCTGATGGGCGAGAACGGCGCCGGCAAGTCCACCCTGATGAAGGTTCTGGGCGGCATCTACCAGCCCGACGAGGGCCAGATCACCGTCTCGGAAGTGCCGGTGGTGATGCGCTCGCCGCTGGAAGCCAAGGCGAAGGGCATCGTCTTCATCCACCAGGAACTCAGCCTCGCGACCGAGTTGTCGGTGGCCGAGAACATCTACCTCGGCGAATTGCCGCGGAAGTCCTTCGGCCGGGTGGACTGGGCGACACTGAACGCCCGCACCAGCGAGATCCTGTCGCGGCTCAAGGTCGGCTTCGGCCCGGGCGACCGGGTGGGCGACCTGTCGATCGCCAACCAGCAGATGGTCGAGATCGCCCGCGCCCTGACCGTGGACGCCAAGGCGGTGATCTTCGACGAGCCGACCGCCTCGCTGACCGACGCCGAGAAGGTGGTGCTCTTCGACGTCATCGCCGACCTGAAGAAGGACGGCGTGGGCATCATCTACATCTCGCACCGGATGGAAGAGATCTTCCGGATCACCGACCGGATCAGCGTCCTGCGCGACGGGCAGTACCGCGGCACGCTGGAGACCGCGAAGACCAACGAGGAAGAGATCACCCAGCTGATGATCGGCCGCAAGCTGGACCTCAGCCGGTCCGAGGCGACCCATGCCCTCGGCGACGTGGCGCTGGAGGTGCGCGGGCTGACGGTGAAGGGGCTCTACGAGGATGTCAGCTTCGAGGTCCGTAAGGGCGAGGTGCTGGGCTTCTACGGGCTGGTCGGCGCCGGGCGCACCGAGATCGCCGAGACGCTGTTCGGGCTGCGCGAGCCGAGCGCCGGCACGATCCACCTGAACGGCGAGGAGGTGCGCATCCACTCGCCCGCCGACGCCATCGCGCGCGGCATCAGCCTGGTGCCCGAGGACCGCAAGGGACAGGGGCTGGTGCTGGGGATGAACTGCCGGGACAACATGACCCTGCCGCAGGTCGATGACCTGACCGCCGGTCCCTTCGTGGCCGATGGCGCGGAAATCGCGATCTTCGACCAGTACCGCGACCGGCTCGACATCCGCACGCCGGGCTGGAAGCAGCAGGTCGGCAACCTGTCGGGCGGCAACCAGCAGAAGATCGTGATCGGCAAGTGGCTGTCGATGCATCCCGACGTGCTGATCGTCGACGAGCCGACGCGCGGCATCGACGTCGGCTCGAAGTCCGAGATCCACAACCTGATCCGGGCGCTGGCGGCGCAGGGCTACGCGGTCATCGTCATCAGCTCCGAGATGCCCGAGGTGCTGCGCGTCTCGGACCGGATCGTGGCGATGTACTCGGGCCGGATCATGCGCACCTTCACCGCCGAGACCGTCACCGAGGACAACCTGATCCAGGCGATTTCCGGCATCGCGG
>JAUHZL010000282.1 GCA_030425945.1 Alphaproteobacteria bacterium
AACCGGCTGAAACACTTCCGTGGCATCGCCACGCGCTACTTCAAGACCGCAACGAACTTCCTTGCCGCCCTCCACCTCGCTTCAACGCGGATCTGGATCAAGGCTAATGAGTCCACGACCTAGGCGGCGTCCTCCGCCTGCGGGGTGATGCGCAGCCGGTTCCGGCCCTGCGCCTTGGCGGCATAGAGCGCCCGGTCCGCCCGGTCCATCAGCGTGGCCGGGTCGCAGCCGCCCGCCCCCGGGCCGCCCATCGCCAGCCCCATGCTGACCGTCGCCTGCAACACCGTGTGGCCGTCCCGTGCCGTCACCCGGTGCTCGGCCACGAGGCAGCGCAGCCGGTCCGCGATCCGCTCGGCCTCGGCCAGGTCGGTGTCGGGCAGCACGATCAGGAACTCCTCGCCGCCGATCCGCGCCACGAGGTCCATCGCCCGCAGGTTCTCGCGAAGGTGCAGTGCCGCCTCGGCCAGCACGGCATCGCCGGCGGCGTGGCCGTGGCGGTCGTTGACCTGCTTGAAGTGGTCGAAATCCACGAGGATCACCGCGAAGGCGCGCCCGGTCCGCGCCGCCCGCTCGGCGATGGCGTCGAGATGGCTGAGCGCATAGCGCCGGTTGAACAGCCCGGTCAGCGGATCGATCACGCTCAGCCTCAGCCCCTCCGCGATGTCCCGGCGGCGGCGGTCCGCGGCGGCCTTGATCGCCAGCCGGTGGGTCAGGCGCAGTCCCAGCTCCTCGGGCGCGACCGGCAGGCACAGCGCGTCGTCCGCCCCCTGGTCGAGCGCGGCGGCCACATGCACCTCGTCGCCGGGCGGCAGCAGGACGACCATCGCCGCATGGCGCGTCGCGGGCCGGGCGCGGAGTTCGGCCATGGTATGCAGCGCCTCCTCCGGGGCCTCCGCCGCGGCCTCGATCACGAAAAGGTCGGGCTGGTCCTTCGAGGCGGCAAGCGCCTCCTCCCGCGTGGCGACGGCGACCCGGGCGGCGACATGCGGCGCCAGTGCCCGGTGCAGGCGCAGCCCGCTGTCCGGGCGGGCCGGGATCACGCCGATCCGCTGCACCGGCGGGGCATCCGGGCGCGGGCCAGGCAGGGGGCTGTCCTCGGGACCGGCCCCGCGCCCGCGCATCAGGCTGCGGACCCGGGCCAGCAGCAGGGTTTCATCGAGCGGCTTCGTGAGGAAATCATCCGCCCCCGCCTTGAGCCCCCGCAGCCGCGCCTGCGTGTCCGACAGCGCGGTCACCATCACGACGGGAATCGCGGCGGTCTCGGGGGTCGATTTCAGCGCCCGGCAGACCGCGTAGCCGTCGAGATCGGGCAGCATCACGTCGAGCAGGATCAGGTCGGGCGCCTCGGCGCGGGCGATCTGCAGGGCCTGGCGCCCGGTGGTCGCCTGCACCACCTCGTAGCACGCGCTGGCCAGCTTGACCTTCAGGACGATGCGGTTGGTCGCCACGTCGTCCACGACCAGGATCCTGCCCGTCACGCCTGCCCTCCCGGCCCGGGGCCCCGGGCACGTTGCTCACTCTCGCTTGTGCTTCCAGACTGCCTGCAGAATGGTTAACAAAACCTTTCCAAGCCCGCCCCGCCGGATCAGGAGACCCGCCATTGACACCCGATGCCGCGCAGACCGAAGCCCTTCGCGCCCTTGGCTGGCTGGTGGGACAGGACGAGGTGCTCGACCGCTTCCTCGGCATGACCGGCGGCGATCTGGCCGACCTGCGCGCGCGGGCGGGCGATCCCGACCTGCATCTGGCGGTGATGGACTTCCTGCTGCAGGACGAGCCGCTGCTGATGCAGGCCTGCACGGATCTCGGCTGGGCGCCCGACACCGCGCTGCGGCTGCGCGGCAGCCTGCCGGGCGGCGAGGAAGTGCACTGGACCTGAGCCGGGGGGCGGGGCCTCAGCCCGTCTCGCCGTCGCGCAGCTTGCCGAGGAGGCGGAGCAACTCGTGCTCTTCCTCCGGCGTCAGCTTCTTCGAGAAATGGCACATGTTCTCGGAGCAAAGCGGCATCGCGGCGGTCATCACCTCGCGGCCCTTCGCGGTGATCTGCACATCGGTGTTGCGGCGGTCGCCCTCGCCGATCCGGCGCGAGATCAGGCCGGCATCCTCCAGCTGGCGCAGCGCGCGGCTGGTGCCGGTCCGGTCGATGCCGACGAAGGTGGCGATTTCCGAGGGACGGGTCAGCCGCTCTTCCTCGAGTGCGAGCAAAATGCACCACCCGATGCGGGTCAGGCCATGCTGGCGCAGCCCGTCCTCGACACGGCGTTCCATCAGTCGGGCGACGACCGTAGTGTGGAAGCCGATTGAGTCGTGAAGGCGGTATGCGGGGGCTGTGGTGTCCATAATTGCCAGTGACAACAGTTCGGCGGTATTGTCAAGGGGCGACGCCCGATGATCCGCGCGGTGATCTTCGACAAGGACGGGACCCTCTTCGACTTCCAGGCGACCTGGGGCGCCTGGGCCGAGACGATGCTGACCGAGCTCGCGGGACCCGACCAGATCCTGCTGCACCGCCTGTCGCGCGCGCTGGGCTACGACCTGAAGACCCGGCGGTTCCGGCCCGACAGTTTCGTGATCGCCGACACCGCCGAGGCGGTCGCCGTCGTCCTCGCCGCCGAGATGCCCGGCCACCGGCCCGAGGACATCCTCGACCGGCTGAACGCGGCCGCCGCCGAGGCGCCGCTGGTCGAGGCCGCGCCGCTGGTGCCGCTGCTGCTGGAATTGCAGAGCCGGGGCCTCGGGCTCGGGGTGGTCACCAACGACGCCGAGGCCCCGGCCCGCGCCCATCTCGCCGAGGCCGGGGTGCTCGACGCCTTCGACTTCATCGCGGGCTACGATTCGGGGTTCGGCGCGAAACCGGCGCCGCAACCGCTGCTCGCCTTCGCCCGCGCGCTGGGCCTGCCGCCGTCCGACATCGTCATGGTCGGCGACAGCACCCATGACCTGAAGGCGGGCCGCGCGGCGGGCATGGCGACGCTCGGCGTGCTGACCGGACCCGCCGAAGCGCCCGAGCTTGCCCCCTGGGCCGACGCGATCCTGCCCCATGTCGGGCACCTGCCCGAGTGGCTGGACCGCAGGACGCGGCCCTGAGCCCACCGGGGTCCGCCCCGAAAACCCGCCCGGACCGACCCCGAAAACGACACGTGCCGTCGCTTGTCGCCAATCCTTCGCGGCCCGGCTGCTGTCAACCTGCCCCGCAGGACCACAGCGGGAGAATGACCATGGCCGATGTTGCAGAGCGCCGCAAACGGGCGGGCGGGCGCGCGGGCGGGGCCACGCGGCGCGGCACGGCGGCGATCCACCAGATGCCGTGGCGCATTCCGGTCAACACCGACCGTCCGACCGAGCCGCTGACCGAGGAGGGCGTGCAGGCGATTCACGACGGCGCCATGCGCATCCTCGAGGAGATCGGGATCGAGTTCCTGAACGAGGAGAGCCTCGAGATCTTCCGCGAGGCGGGCTGCACCGTGGACGGCACCAACGTCCGCATGGGCCGCGACTGGGTGATGGAGATGGTCGGCCGCGCGCCCGCGTCCTTCACCATCACGCCGCGCAACCCCGACCGCGCCATCACCATCGGCGGCGACCACATGGTGTTCGTCAACGTCTCGTCGCCGCCGAACTACTGGGACCTCGAGACCGGCAAGGTGCCGGGCACCCGCGCCCATTGCGCGAACCTGTTGCGGCTGACCCAGTACTTCAACTGCATCCACGTCGCCGGCGGCTACCCGGTCGAGCCGGTGGACATCCACGCGTCGGTCCGCCACCTCGACGTACTCTTCGACAAGCTGACGCTGACCGACAAGGTCGCGCATGCCTACAGCCTCGGCAAGGAACGGGTCGAGGACGTGATGGAGATGGTCCGCATCGCGGGCGGACTGACCGATGCCGAGTTCGAGGCCACGCCCCGGATGTACACCAACATCAACTCGACCTCGCCGCTCAAGCACGACATCCCGATGATCGACGGCTGCCTGCGCTGCATCCGGCGCGGCCAGGCGGTGATCGTCACGCCGTTCACGCTGGCGGGCGCGATGGCGCCGGTGACGATGGCGGGGGCGGTGGCGCTGTCGATCGCCGAGGCGCTGTCGGCCATCGCGCTCTTCCAGTACGTCCGGCCCGGCTGCCCCTGCGCCATCGGCACCTTCACCTCGAACGTGGACATGAAGTCCGGTGCCCCCGCCTTCGGCACGCCCGAATACATGCGCGCCACCCAGATGACCGGGCAACTGGCGCGGTTCTACGGCCTGCCGCTGCGCTCGTCCGGGGTCTGCGCGGCCAACGTGCCCGACGGGCAGGCGATGTGGGAAACCTCGAACAGCCTCTGGGCGGCGGTGCAGTCCGGCACCAACATGGTCTACCACGCCGCCGGCTGGCTGGAGGGCGGGCTGATCGCCAGCCCCGAGAAGTTCATCATGGACTGCGAGGTCCTGCAGATGATCCAGCGCTA